>SCVK01000398.1 GCA_004297075.1 Chitinophagaceae bacterium | reverse complement strand
TCACGGTCTGCATCTGGCCCAGGAATGTGCTGGTTACTTTTCTTACCTGTCCGCTACCATTACAGGTACCGCAGGTCTGCACACTGTTTTTGTCTTTGGCACCACTGCCGCCACAGGTTGTACAAGACACGTGTTTTTTCACTTTCACGCTCTTGGTTACCCCTTTGGCTATTTCTTCAAAAGTTAGTTTGAGTTTGATGCGCAGATTACTTCCGCGTTGGCCACGGGCTGCACGGCCACCGCCGCCCCTGCGCCCTCCACCTCCGCCTCCGAAGAAGCTGCCAAACATATCTTCGCCGAAAATATCTCCGAACTGGCTGAAGATATCATCCATATTACCGCTGTACGCACCGCCGCCACCATTGGTACCCGGACCAAATGCCTGGTGTCCGTACCGGTCGTACTTGGCTTTTTTATCCTCGTTACTCAATATTTCGTAAGCCTCGGCCGCTTCCTTGAATTTTTCTTCCGCTGCTTTATCGCCGGGGTTACGGTCGGGGTGGTACTGCATCGCCACTTTCCGATAAGCTTTTTTGATCTCATCGGCGGTAGCCGTTTTACTGACACCCAGTATCTCGTAAAAATCTCTTTTTGTAGCCATGTATTTCAATCTTTTAACTGCGAGCAAACAATATAACCCGAACCCAGCTCGCAGCTAAAGGCTCGTAGCTCGCAGCATTTATTTTCCTACCACCACTTTGGCAAAGCGGATCAGTTTATCGTTGAGATAATATCCTTTTACCACTTCATCCAACACTTTGCCCTGCAGTTCGCCGGAGGGTGCGGGGATCTCGGTAATGGCTTCATGTTTCTCTACATCAAAGTCCGTATGGATGCTCTCCATCACTTTCACGCCCTTACCCTGCAGGGTGCTGCGCAGTTTGTTAAATACCAGTTGGATCCCCTCTTTCTGTAGGGCAATATCATCTGAGTTCTGTAACTGTTTTTCGGCACGGTCACAATCATCCAGTACATCCAGCAGTGAAACGATCACTTCTTTGCCGGCGGTCTGCATCAGTTCCAGCCTTTCTTTGGCGGTTCTGCGGCGGAAATTGTCGAATTCGGCCATCAGGCGCAGGTATTTATCTTTCTGCTCCTGTAATTCCGCTTCCAGTTTTTCCAGCACATTTTCTTCCGCTACCGGCTCATTCAGGTGCGAGGTACCGGCTGCATTTTCGTCAGTATTCATCTCCATTTCACTCATGATGTCGTTTGTTTCGTTGATTTGGGCCTTTTCTTGCGCTTCCATAGTAAATATTCGTTGTGCAGCAATACTGTCAAAAATATTGCCGGGGCAAAGAAACGCGAAAAATTGGCAGGAAGGAAGAGAGTTTGGAGTTAGGGGTTGGTAGTCAGGAGTCGAAAATGTCAAAACACAGCCCAACTCCCAACTCCAGACTCCTAACTCCAGACTCATCCAGCTATCTTTGTCCCATGACAAAAGTTTACCTCCGCAAAAAGATTGCCCCCCGGATTGCCAATGGCCACCCCTGGATCTATGGAAATGAAGTGGAAAGAATAGAAGGCGAAGTGGCTGGCGGGGATATTGTGGATGTGTATTATGGGGATGGGAAACCCTGCGGAAGAGGGTATATCAACCCTAAATCCCAGATCCTGGTGCGTTTGCTGACCCGGAAAGGTGAAACCATTGATGACCAGTTCTTTCATAATAAACTACTGCAGGCATGGGAATACCGGAAAAAGATCGGGTATACCGAAAACTGTCGGCTGGTATTTGGGGAGGCAGATGGATTGCCGGCCCTGATCATTGATAAATTCAACGACTATTTTGTGATCCAGACCCTATCGCTGGGTATTGATACCTGGAAACCGGCCATCGTGAAAGCCCTGCAAAATATCTTCTCACCCAAAGGCATTTATGAGCGAAACGATGTGCCCGTTCGGGAACTGGAAGGATTACCCCAGCAGAAAGGGTTTCTGACGGCACCTTTTGACACCAATATCCTCATAAATGAGAATGGATTACAATTTTTGGTAGATGTGGAGAATGGTCAGAAAACCGGTTATTTTCTGGACCAGCAGGATAACCGCAGGGCCATACAACATATTGTAAAAGGAGCGGAAGTGCTGGGTGTTTTTACCTACACGGGCACTTTCGAAATTCATGCGGCGCAATATGGGGCCAAATCTGTGCTGGGACTCGATATTTCTGAAACAGCCGTGGCACAGGCCAATAAAAATGCGGCACTGAACGGACTGGACAGCATTTGCAGATTTGAAGCGGTCAACGCTTTTGATGTACTGAAACAATGGGGCAAAGACGGCCGCCAGTATGATGTGGTGATGCTGGATCCGCCCGCTTTTACCAAGAGCCGGGAGAATATTCAGAAAGCATTAACCGGTTATAAAGAGATCAACCTGCGTGGTATGAAACTGGTACGTAATGGCGGCTTCCTTGTTACTTCCAGCTGCACCAATCTGGTATCGCCCGAACAATTCTTACAAACCATCGACCAGGCCGCCAAAGATGCCCGTAAAAAAATACGCCAGGTAACTTTTCAGGCACAGGCCAGCGACCATCCGATCATATGGGGAATGGAGAATACAAATTACCTGAAGTTTTTGATCGTGGAAGTGACAGAGAGATGAAGCAATGAGAGAATGAGTGATTGAGTGAATGAGTGAAAGAATGGATCTTTCAAGTGAATGATGGATTATCGGGTTGGAATAGAATAAGGAATTGCGGAAAATAAATCCGCGAATCGGTCATCTGCAAATCCGTTAATTAATTGAATTATTTGTTTACCTGGAACTTACCCGACTCAACAATTCTTCCACTCTGGTCACGTAGCTGGTAAATGTAGAGGCCGCGGAAATAATTGTCGTCGAGGTTGATGGTGATCTTGGCATCGGTGATGCGGAACTCATTCATCTTACGGCCAATGAAATTATAGACCTGCAGGGTGTAGGATTTGTCCACCGTTTTCTCAAAAGTGAAATTGATAAAACTGGTGGCAGGGTTGGGATAAAAATGCGCCATCTTGGGAGTAGAACCATCGGTGAAGTCCCAATACACTTTTTCATCACCAGCATAACTGCTGCTGAAAAGTGAAAAGACCACCAAGCCCACTAAGTAGAGTTTGCGCATACATTACAAATTACCCAAATCTCTCCGGTTTTAACAAGGGTTTGGGAGTAATTTTAACAAAAACGCCCTCTTGCGGAGGGCAAAAAGGCGTTTTTTCAGGTTATTTTAATTCAATCCGGCCAAAGTTTGCTGGATCGCGGCAAAATCAGGCAGGTCGCCGGGGGTTGCACAAACTTCTGCATAACGTACAACACCTTCTTTATCAATTACAAAAGCAGCACGTTTGCTAACACCCTGCATCTCAAATGCGGGGAAGGTATCGTACAGTACGCCAAAAGCTTTGGCGGCCTCTTTGTTAAAATCGCTCAGCAACGGAAAGTTCAGGTTCTGCTCGGCTTTGAATTTTCCCAGTGAGAACAAAGAATCTACAGACACACCAAATACTTTGGCATTGGTGTTATTGTAGGTGGCAATATTATCTCTCACGTTACACAGTTCAGCGGTACATACGCCGGTAAATGCCAGCGGGAAAAACAGTATTACTACATTACTTCCTTTCTGGTCGGCGAGACTTATTTTGTTTTTGTCGGTATCAAATAAAGCAAATTCAGGGGCTTGTTGTCCGGTCTGGATACTCATGGTTTTGTTTTTTATGTTTGAATAGATAGTAGCAATAATACAAGCGGGAATCCGGATTGTTTAATCACCGGCGCAAAGAAACGGATATTTATGGCATCTGCCCGGCCATTTCTTTAGATGGGTATGGAAAGAGAAAAGTGATCAGTTATGCATCTCGGGTACAAAATCAGGCACCACCAGTTTTCCGAGGGTTTTGGAAACGATCTCTTCTACAGATACCCCCGGTGCGCGTTCCCGTAACAGGAAGCCCTCCGGTGTGATATCCAATACTGCCAGTTCGGTAACAATTTTTTTAACACAGGCCATGCCTGTTAAAGGCAAACTGCAGGCAGGTAAGAGTTTGCTCTCCCCTTTCGGGTTGGTATGCATCATGGCTACGATGATATTTTTGGCACTGGCCACAAGGTCCATGGCACCACCCATACCCTTCACCATCTTGCCTGGAATTTTCCAGTTGGCGATGTCGCCCTTCTCACTCACTTCCATCGCACCCAAAACGGTCAGGTCTATTTTACCCGCACGGATCATCCCGAAACTTTCTGCGCTGTCGAAAAAGGCACCACCGGGTATCAGGGTTACCGTTTCTTTTCCGGCATTGATCAGATCTGCATCCACTTCCGCTTCTACCGGGTAAGGGCCCATGCCCAATATCCCATTCTCGCTCTGAAACACCACACTCATCCCCTCCGGTATATAATTGGCCACCAGGGTGGGAATACCGATCCCCAGGTTCACATACATCCCATCTTTTAATTCCTGCGCAATACGTTTGGCGATGCCGAATTTATCTAAGGCCATGGTAATTAAAATTAGAAATTAACAATTAGGAATTAACAATTGGATGAAAGGAGTTGTAACCGTAGCACTAAAAATTTTTAATTTTTAATTGCCCTCCAACCTTACTGTTTTCCGCTCAATCCTTTTCTCATACCCGCTTCCCTGGAAGATCCGGTGTACATAAACGCCTGCTACGTGTACATCATCAGGGTCTATTTCGCCGGGTTGTACCAGGTGTTCTACTTCGGCAATGGTAATATCTCCGGCCTTGGCCATGGAAGTGGAAAAATTGCGAGTGGTTTTACGGAATACCAGGTTGCCCATGGTATCGCCTTTCCAGGCTTTTACGAGCGAGAACTGTGCATGCAGGGCATGTTCCATCAGGTACATCTTCCCGCTGAACTCGCGCACTTCTTTTCCTGCAGCAATTTCGGTTCCATAACCTGCCGGTGTAAAAAATGCGGGGATGCCCATACCGGCCATCTGTATACGGGTGGCAAGTGTGCCCTGTGGTATCAGGTCCACTTCCAGTTCGCCGCTTAATAACTGGCGTTCAAATTCTGCATTCTCTCCTACATAACTCGCCATCATTTTTTTGATCTGGCGGGTCTCTAATAACAGACCCAGTCCAAACCCGTCTACGCCGGCATTATTGGAGATACAGGTAAGGTTGTTGATCCCTTTTCTGACAAGGGCGGCTATGGCATTTTCGGGAATTCCATTCAACCCGAATCCGCCCAGCATTAAAGTGGCGCCATCGGGTATATCGTGAATGGCCGCATCGGCATTGGCAAATACTTTATTCATGTGGCAATCGTTACAGGGATAAAGGTAGAGAAGATTCCTTATTTGGGCTCACCATACTTCTTCTCAAACAAACGGGAGCGTTCACGGGTGGCATAGGTATCGAGTGAATCCAGTAACCGTTTAAAATCGCTGGGATGTGATGCGTAATAACGGTAACTGCTGTCAAACTGTTTTTTGGTAATACCATGTATCGCAAATACCTGTTCGTACAGGCGGATATTCTCTTTCCGTTTGGCGGCCGTGCTGTCTTTGGCCGTCATACGCAAGTACACTTCATCGGCCCGCATCATGTCCCACATAACCACTTTCATCGAATCAGCCACCAGGATCCCGTTTTTAGACGAATTTGATCTGCAGGCTGCGAGACTGAACAACAGTATTACTACCAGACGAAACTTGCTCATCGTAATTCCTGTTTATACTTTGACGCATTGATCACATCCAGCTCCGAAAGAATATCAACGGCCTGTGATTTCTGCTCCCCGGTTCCTTTTTTGAAAAGACCGATCAGTTCCTGCGCCTTACCCTGCAGAAAAAACTGCAGGAACATGGTATTCGCATTTTCTTTGTTAAAAGCCTGTAACTGTATCAATGCCTGTAACAGGTTTTTGCGGGCTTCTGCTTCCGACTCAAACATATTGTCCAGTCCTTTGCGGTAATAGGCATACAGCACATCATGAACGATATTGTACCGGTTATTAATCAGGTTCTCGTTTAACCAGTAACGGTTACGCTGTCCGTCAAAAACCCGCCATCCGGTTACATTCCTTCCCTCAGGTGCATTGTTTACGATATTCTGTGCCTTGCGGTAATAAGCTTCTCCCCCTTTGGGCGAAAAAGAGTCATAGTCAAGCCCGATGATCATATACGCATAATACGCCAGTATGGCTGGCAGATTGGCCGCCGCCGCATCTGTACCCTGTACACGGCTCTCATTGAATTCAACGGGTTGAAATTCCTGGTATTTAAAACTTACATCGGCATCAATAAAATTCACGAGCGCCGCTTTGTACGAGGTTTTGAAAACAGGTCGTGCAGCTTGTATGGTAAGCGTGGCTTTGTATACATTGGTCTCTACAATACTCTCAATATTCAGTAAAAAACTGCATTCGATCTTTTCGTTGGGTTGAAAAGCGTCGTTGGTCCATTTGCGGTTATTCAGCAGGTTATTGAGCTGGGTTTGCAGGGTGGTAAAGATCTTTTTATCAACGGTTGAGTTAACCCTGGAAGCCACTACACTCACCCTTGCCTGCAGTTCCTGCGAGGAAGCGGTGGCGGTTAACAGGCAATAGCCAACCAAAAAACAAATTAGTTTATTCCGCATGGGTTCGGGCTACTATAAATGAAACAATATCTTTTGCGATCTCCTTTTTAGATTTCAACTCACTCACCATTTCTGTACCCGCTTTATCGAGCAGGGTTATTTTGTTGGTATCCACCCCAAATCCTGCTGCTTCATCACGCAGTGAATTGAGCACAATGCAGTCTGCATTTTTGGACACCAGTTTTTTTCTCGCATTCTCTTTTTCGTTCTGTGTTTCCAGCGCAAACCCTACCAGGTATTGCCCTTTTTTCTTCTCACTGCCCAGGTGCTGCAGGATATCTTTTGTTGGCACCAGCTCCAATGCTAAATTACCGGATTGTTTTTTGATTTTTTCAGTGGCTGCCTGTTCGGGCGTATAATCCGCCACGGCGGCAGACATTACCGCAATATCCACCGTAGGAAAAGCGGCAGTGCTGGCGGCAAACATCTCTGCGGCAGATACCACCCGCGTAACCCGGATGCCTGCAAAAGCGGTCTTTTGCTGTGTAGGGCCGGTAATCAGTTCTACCTCGGCTCCCCGCAGGTACAATTCTTCCGCCAGGGCAAAACCCATTTTGCCGGAAGAGTGATTGCCGATAAAACGTACAGGATCGATGGCTTCATACGTAGGCCCCGCCGTTACCAGGGCTTTTTTCCCTTTCAGTTCATCGCCCCTGAAAAAATGAGCGATGAGGTAAGTGATAATAGCTTCCGGCTCGGCCATCCTGCCCTCGCCAAACAGACCACTGGCCAGTTCGCCGTTGTTTACGGGGATAAGATGATTGCCATATTCTTTTAGTAAAGCGATATTCTTCTGTGTAGCGGGATGCTGCCACATATCTTCATCCATAGCAGGAGCGATCACTACCGGACAGGTAGCAGAGAGATACACAGCCAGTAACAGGTTATCGCAGATGCCATGCGCCATTTTAGCGAGCGTATTGCAGCTCAGCGGCGCCATTACACATACATCTGCCCAGCGGCCCAGCATTACATGGTTTGCCCATTCATTGCCGGCAGCCAGATCAACGATCACTGCATTTCTGGATAAGGTGGATAAGACCAGCGGAGAAACAAATTCTTTGGCAGCAGGGGTCATCATCACTTTTACCTCGGCGCCCTGCTTTACCAGTAGCCTGACGAGCAGGATGGATTTGTAAGCGGCTATGCTGCCAGTGATGCCGATGAGTATTTTTTTTCCTTCAAGCATGGTAGTGAGTGGTGAGTAGTGAATAGTGAGTGATTTTTGATCAGGAGAAAAGACGTATTGTGCCATTACACCTTACACCTTAACTTGCTACTGACCACTCACCACTCACCGGCCGTTCCCCAAAATAACAAAAAACGACAGTTCATCACTGTCGTTTCATATCATTTAGGAAATACTTGGCTTATCTGAACAGATCGTTATCGTCGTTACGTCTGTGGTACACTTTGCCTTCCATGAATTCCTGAGTGGCCAGGATGGCTGGGTTAGGCATTTTTTCGTAGGCCCTTGAGATCTCGATCTGCTCTTTGTTCTCGTGGATCTCTTCCAGGCTGTCTGTATGGCTGGCAAATTCCTCGAGTTTGTTATGCAGTTCTTCC
>SCVK01000397.1 GCA_004297075.1 Chitinophagaceae bacterium | reverse complement strand
GGAAAAACGATGAAATACGCAAAAAACGAGGAAAACACCGTTTTTTAGGCGTTGAAAACACCGTTTTTTTATCAATCAAATGCTATTAAACGATTGATTATCATTAATTTAATAGATTTTTTTCATGTTTCTTCATAATAAACACCCTGTTAAAATCAGGGATTTCTTAACTTGCAGTTATATATTATCGGCGTGCTGTTTTTAGATAGCCCCCCACCTAAATTAAGACTTATGAAAAAGCTTGTATTCCTTTTTGGAACTATTATGCTTGTAACAGTTCTGTTTAGTTCCTGCCAGAAAGAGCAGGCAGCTGCTACAGAAGATACAACAGCCACATCTGATGAAAGAGTTGTGGGTACTGCAGGAAGTGGTCCTTATGCAGGATCTATTAATGCCGGATATGCTGCAAGTTTAGCTGCCAATTATGCCAAAAAATTTGGCAATGACGATCAAACCCTTAGAGTGGAGTTTAAGGCAAAGGATTTAATTGCTTTCATTAATGGTATGCAGGCTAAATATAAGAGTGATATAGTTTATGTGAATTTTGGTGTGTATGGCAGAGGAGCGCAACCTGCTAATCCAAAAGATTATGGAAGATTAACCGTATTTTTCACCGGTAACAGAATTCCTGCACCATCCGCTACTCGTCGTACTGATGGAATTGGTGACCCTTTGGATGAATTCTTAAATCATGGTCAGATTTACCCATAAGAAACAGGAATGTCTTTTTCGATCGATTTGTATTTTCAAGTTTTTAGTTTATTAGCGTCGATTGTATATTATTATAAAAAAAGGAATAAATTACTTCTGTATTTTATTCCTTTTTTATTTACTACTGTTTGTATTGAATTCAGTGGATGGTGGTATTTTTCCAGAGGGGTAAGAAACTATGCAATGTATAATGTATTTACAACATTAGAATTTGTCTTTTACGCACTTCTCTTTTATAGCCAGCTAAGAAAAAAAATCTTTAAAAAGATCATATTATTATTCATACCCCTCTTTATTACACTTGTAATACTAAACATGCTCTTTGTTCAAGGCCTTAACAAAACATTTAACACTTATACATTCCTCTTCGGATCTTTTTTCGTAGTTATCTTTTGTTGTTTTTTCTTTTATGAATCAGTTTTGCCTGATAAAATTGATTTGCAGCTTTCACGGCAGCCGTTTTTTTGGATTTCGAGTGGATTATTAATTTTTTATCTCGGTTCTGTAATCATAAATGCTTTATTTGAGTACTTAAGAAACAATGATTTACAAGTAGAAGGAATCAGGATATATGGAATTATTAATCATAGTTTAAATGTAATTTTATATAGTGCGTTTTGTATATCCTTTTTCTTATGCCCCAACAACAAGAAGACATCCTCATTACCATCGTAGTAGCATCTGTTTTCTTTGTGCTCATTGGTAGTTTTTTATTGTTGATTGTATTTGTATTTCTCAGAAGGCAGCGTAAGAATAAACAGGAAAAAGAGGAGATGCGCAACCGTTTTGAACAGACCCTGCTTAAAACACAATTAGAGATCCAAGAACAGGCTTTTACATATATCAGCCAGGAAATACATGATAACATTGGACAAATTCTGAGTCTTGCCAGGCTGAACCTGAATACTTTCGGGGAGCATGTAACAGAAGATAAAATCAATCAGACAGATGATCTTCTTGGTAAAGCCATCAAAGATCTTAGAGATCTCAGCCATAATCTGCAGAACAACCGTATTCACTCTATTGGTATTATTGAATCCATCAGACAACTCCTCATTTCACTAGAAAAAACAGGGCAATTCCAGACAACTTTCCGCACATCAGACAATTTTCATATTCTGGACGCGAATACTGATATTATCCTGTATAGAATGATCCAGGAAATTGTTAACAATATTATTAAACACGCATCTGCCAATAGCATTGATATTGAAATCAGTAATAAAAACAATGTCACATCCGTACGTATTACGGATAACGGGATCGGCTTTGATACTACCCTGATTAATCAATCAACCAGACCAGGCATCGGCCTTCAGAATATCATTAACCGGGCAAAAATGATCAATACAACAGTAGATGTAAACAGTTCTCCGGGTAATGGAACTACCATAACTTTGCATATCAACCCTAAACAATCCAATATATGACATCAGTTGCTTTGGTAGACGACCATGAATTACTGAGAACAGGATTAATGGCTATCATTAACTCGTTTGAAGGATTTAAAGTAGTGATGGAAGCCAATAACGGAAAACAGTTCACCGAAAAAGTAAAATCAAAAACGCCACCTGATATCGTTTTACTGGATATCACCATGCCGGTAATGGATGGTTACGAAACATCCAGTTGGATCAAGGCCAACCTGCCGCAAACCAAAGTACTCGTGCTGAGTATGCTTGAAAATGACACGGCGATTATCAGAATGCTGAAAAATGGCGCCAGAGGATATATCCTGAAAGATAGTAAACCGAAGATTTTTAAAGACGCCCTTGACAGCGTGAGAGATAGTGGTTACTACATCAACGAACTGGTAAGTAACAAACTCATGCACTATATCAACCATGAAGAAGTATTTGAAGGCGACGCCTATGCTTTGAACAGCCTGAGTGAAAATGAATCCACCTTTCTGAAATGGATCTGCACCGAAAAAACCTATAAGGAGATCGCCGACGAAATGTGCCTGAGCCCAAGAACGATTGACACATACAGGGATAACCTGTTTAAAAAACTGGATGTGAAAACCAGGGTTGGACTTGCCATTTTTGCCATCAAAAACGGCATTGTCAACATTTAAACTATCCATAGACAACTTTTTGGGTTTACCGGAAAAAATACATATGCTTATTACTATGAAAGCTATGGGCATCTGTAAAACCTTTACCAGTTCACTGATCAGAAAAGTAATACTGATCAGTGCACCTTATTTTCTTAACGCTACTTACCTAACAGCACAGCTCCCAATCCCTCCCATCGGGGAATGGAGGGATCACCTGAACAGTCAACAGACTTCACAGGTACTGAAAGGAGATAAAATTTACTGCGCCGCTACTTCTCATGTTTTTTATATCACTGAAAAAAAAGAAACAGGCCGATATAGTAAAGTTTCCGGTCTTACCGAAGTAGGCATTCAACAAATAGGCTGGGACGCCGCTACCGCTCAACTGGTGATCGCCTATACCAGCAGCAATCTTGATATTGTTAAAGACGGTTCGGTCAGAAATATCAGCGATATTAAAAGAAGCCGGATTACAGGAAATAAGACCATTTATTCTGTTTACTGCAAAGACGGATTGGCCTATTTGAGTACCGGTCTTGGCGTCATTGTTATAAATCTTCAGAAATACGAGATCAAAGACACATGGGTTATAGGAAATAATGGTGTACAGGTGGCAGTGAATGCATTTACCAGTGATGGTAACCTGTTTTATGCCGCTACGGAAGAAGGCCTTAAAACTACTCCGGTTACCACTGACAATCCCGCCAACTTTAAAAACTGGCAGACGGTTTCAGCAACCGGATGGGGGAATGCACCCGTACAAAATATCCTTATCGCAAATAACAAAGTCATTGCAGTAAAAGGAGATTCTCTTTTTATGCTGAACGGAGCAAACTGGCAACTTCTCTATACAGACACCAACTGGCCCATTATAAGCGCAACCAGTTCTGCCAACAAACTATTGATCGGGCAGCGTACTGCATCTGGTAATGCCAGGGTGATTGTGGTTAATACCAACGGGCAGATTGAAAAAACACTGACACAAAACAGTGTGATTTCATTCCCGAAATCTGCTCTTATTGATAATGACGCCATTTGGGTGGCTGATCAATTTGGTGGTTTGTCTGCATTCAATCCCACAGTTGAACGCTTTATACCCAATGGTCCGCCGGGAACTGCTGATGGCGAAATGATTATTCACCAGAACAATTTCTACGCAGCTGCCGGCAGTGTGAACAGCGCCTGGAACTACCAATATAACCGGAACGGCGTATACTTTTTTGAGCAGGACAACTGGAGCTACCAGGGTTATTACAATCAACCCGTACTGGATTCAGTCTTTGACTTTATCAGCCTGGCAATTGATCCTGCAGATGAAACCGTTTGGGCGGGCAGTTATGGTGGTGGACTGGTTAACTTCAGAAAATCAGGTTCTCCCCTCATATATAAAAGAAATAACAGCACGTTGCAAGCTGCTATTGGTGATCCTGGCAGTGTTCGCGTAAGTGGATTGGCCTTCGACCAGAACCAGAATTTATGGATCAGCAACTATGGTGCTACGCAAAACCTGCAGGTGAGAAAAACAGATGGCAGCTGGAAAGCTTTCTCTATTCCCTTTACGCAACTTGAAAATGCGGTTGGTCAGATCCTCATTGATGATTATAACCAGTTATGGATCCAGAGTCCAAAAGATAATGGATTGTTTTGTTTCAACTACGGACAAAGCATCGACAATACCACAGATGATCAATGGAAATTTTACCGGCAGGGAAGTGGTAATGGCAACCTACCCGGAAATAATGTATTAAGTATTGCTAAAGATAAAAATGGATTTATCTGGGTGGGAACGGATAAAGGAATTGGAATTATTCAATGCCCCAATGAAGCTTTCCGTGGCAATGGCTGCGATGCCATCTTACCTGTTGTGCAACTGGATCGGTTTGCAGGACTTCTCTTCAAGGATGAAATTGTACAATGCATTGCAGTAGATGGTGCCAACCGGAAATGGATCGGCACTAAAAATGGGCTCTGGCTGATTTCTGCAGATGGCGATAAAATCATCTATCGTTTCACAGAAGAAAACAGTCCTTTACTTAATAACGATGTAAAGAAACTCGCTATAGATCCGGCCACCGGCGAGGTATTTATTGCTACCTTATCCGGGATCTGCAGTTTCAGGAGCACCGCAACAGAAGGTGGCACTACCAACAGTAATGTGCTTGTATTCCCCAATCCGGTTCCACCGGGATACAATGGTACCATCGCTATCCGCGGATTGGTAAACAATGCTCTGGTTAAGATCATAGAAATGAACGGACGACTGGTTTACCAGGCAAGAGCGCTGGGCGGCCAGCTTATCTGGAATGGGCGCAACTACCGCGGAGAAAAAATCGCCAGTGGCAT
This sequence comes from Chitinophagaceae bacterium, assembly GCA_004297075.1. Lineage (GTDB taxonomy): Bacteria > Bacteroidota > Bacteroidia > Chitinophagales > Chitinophagaceae > Sediminibacterium. The sequence goes on along the minus strand of SCVK01000397.1, from coordinate 9,778 downwards.
TTATCCTGTGATCGTACGCGATGATTCGGGTGAGGAAAGAACTGTCACCAAAATCGTTATTACTTCCGGACGCTGATCAGTCTCTGTCTTTATCTGCTTTTTCACTAGCCTTATAAAAAGCAGCTCTCCGAGGCCCGGGGAAAGGCGTTTTATCTCCTTTTAATCCATACCACAATACGGTATTGAATTCCAGATCAGGAACGGCATCTTCTTTAGTGAGGTTAAATTCTTCCGAACGTCTCTGCCACTCATTCATCGCCGTATTTTTCTCCATCAGGTTGATATTGGCCGGTCTTGCTTTAAATGGAGTGGCATCCAGTGTAGAAGTGAAAGAACGCCACATAGGTTCTGCGGCTGCATCATACTGGCTCATGGGAGGAATACCCAGGATCAGTTCCATGGTACGTAGCATAGAGGAAGTAGAATACATCGTATGATCTACAAAACCTCTTTTTACAAAACCACCTGCCAGGTATGCAGGACTGCGGTGTGCATCCACATGATCGGCACCGTTTTGCGCATCATCTTCCAGAATAAATACGGCAGACTCTTTCCAGATCGGACTTTTACTGAGATGTTCAACAAATAAGCCAACTGCCAGATCATTATCTGCAACGTGTGCATAAGGAGTAGGTCGCCCTTTGCGCAGACCTTCCGTATGATCATTACTGAAACGGAGTGAGTTAAAACGGGGTACCGCATTGGCTGCCAGCAAAGAATCAAATTCCCGTTTCCACTGGCGAAAACGGATTGTATCCTGTACTGAATTATTATATCCGGTAAAATAGGGACATAAATGCCCTTTGAGCGCCGGAATATTGGGTTTGTAATCATCTGCAAACTCACCATAGGTTCTATAGCTAATACCGGCCTTCTTACAATGATCCCAGATAAAGCCACCTTTGTTATTGGCTACGGCCCGATTACCTTCTGCATCATAACTACCACCACGTCCTCCATAACTGGTTACCCAGTTCTTCTCTAAAAAATCAGTTGCATAGGCTCCCGTACTCCAGTTATGGCCGTCGGCACTTACTTCTCCGTCTACATAAAAATTATCAAGTAATACAAATTCTCTTGCAAGAGCATGCTGATTAGGCGTAACATTCTCTCCAAATAAAACAAGAGAAGGATCTCCGTTACCCTCTTTCATATCACCCAAAACCTGGTCGTAGGTCCTGTTTTCTTTAATGATATAAAACACATATTTGATCGGGCTCTGTTCACCCACCTTGCGCGGGATCGGGTTACCGGCTTCTCCCCTGGCCACCAGTTCTTTCACTTTGTTGTAGGGGGTATTCCGGTATACTACCTGCGAATAAACAGACAACTGCTTATCAGTAGGCTCTTCCAAAACGGTCATTGTACCTTTGAACAATCCGGCAATATATTGTACATCAATCGGCTTATTCGGATCTCCCTGCTGGTAAACCACTGACTGTCTGCTCACAAAAGGATTGGGACCATAAGGGTTGGCCATAGAGGAAAATCCTTTCCCGTTGGATACAAAAATCTTTTTACCCACCACTTTCACATTGGTTGGATACCAGCCCACCGGAATAAACCCGCGGCTTTTGCTTTGTGCGGGAACAGATACATCAAATACAGCTACACAGTTATTATCTGCATTGGCGATATAGAGTGTTTTTTCGTTTTCGCTAAGTGCCAGTCCGTTGGTAGTAGAACCATTGGGCGCATCGGGATACAGTGCCGCATTCAACACTTCCAGTACATTCCGCTTTGCCACATTAATCACTGAAACACTATTATCATTGGAATTGGCAACATATAAGTATTTCCCATTTTTGGTAAGACAAAGCTCATTGGGATTATCGCCTACTGGTATCTCTGCTGTAACATTCTTTTTACCTGTATCGAACACAAACACTTTATCACAACCCCAGCAACTGATATACAGTTCTTTTTTATCGGGAGATAATACACAGGCATACGCTTCGCCACCTAAAGAAAATTTTTGTTGTACCTGTCTGCTCTTGAGGTCGAGGATATAAAGTGATTTATCATCTTTCGTAACCACATACATCAGTTGTGCCGCATCATCAACCGCCAACCCGGCAGGTGAAATTTTAGTAGGCCATTTTTTACCCAGTACGATACTGTCTTTTAAAACCAGTTTTTTATTCTCCACCGAATATTCTGTGATCCAGTTATCGTTACCGGCAGACGCATATAATGTTTTTTCATCAGCGCTGAATTGCAGTCCATACCAGCTTTTTGGTATAATTACATTATCCAGTATTTTTTCGGTTACAGGATCAATCAGCTGAATACTCTGTACCCCCTGACCATTGTTGGTAACCGCCATCAGTTTTTTGGATCTGCTTACAGCGATATTCAACGGAAGATCACCCAGGGGAAAACTGCGACCTACCGGTGTAAGACCCCAGCCATTGGGCAGAGTAATTTTATTCTTCTCTACCTGTTGTATTGTTTGAGAAAATCCGGAGATGCCCAGGAGAAATCCAAGGAAAAGAGTAAGGAACTTTTTCATATGCAACCTGTTTAAAGGTTGCTAAAGGTACAAATCGGTAAGCTGAAAAGAGAAGTGCAACAGTAATTTAATACAGGCTTTATTGTTTGGTATACTCATAACTGCGGGAGGCCTTGAACTTGGAACCACCTCTTTCGCCGGGAACCACGATATACTGTATCTGGCGCATCAGTTTTCCGGTAGCAGGTGGTGCCGGAGCCCCCTCTGTGGGATATACCGGGAAACGCCTCACCAGCATGCCTTCCATCAGAAAAAATTCATCATTTCCTTTATACCCGATCCGTAGCTTAGGATCGTCGAAGATATCAGGAAAAATGATCGGGGCTACTGATTCATTTTTCTCTGAACTGATACCAATCACATTTCCCCTTGGGATAGAATCATTGCTCACGAGGTAAATCACGAGGTCCGGATAACCATCCCGGTTCACATCATCTACTTCTCCCTTCACTACTTTACCCTTGATATCAAACGTAAATTCGCGCATATTCTTATCAAAACCGATGGGCGTTACCGTAGCTGAATTTTTCTCCAGGTTCTTGTTGCTGCTCGATAAGCGGTATCCCACTTTACCCACTTTCATCGTGGTATCAAAACGTTTGGCTGTCTGGGCCTGTACAACGGCCACAGAGAGAGCGAAACAGCCAAAAAACAGGAAAGATTTGCTGCTGAACATAGTCATAACTCAGTTTGATAATCGGGTGGTAAGATACTGAAAACCTGTTACATGTTTCTACGGTACTGGCCTCCTACTTCGTACAATGAATGGGTGATCTGTCCCAGTGAGCAATATTTAACAGATTCCATCAGTTCCTCAAACAGGTTACCGTTATTTACAGCCACCTGTTTCAGTTGCTGAAGAGCCGCTTCACTCTTATCAGCATTCCTTCTCTGGAAAGCTTTCAGGTTTTCGATCTGTTGTTCTTTCTCTTCTGTTGTGCTTCTGATCACTTCTCCGGGTAAAATAGTAGGGCTGCCTTTCTTATTCAGGAAGGTATTCACGCCAATCAGCGGCAGTTCGCCGGTATGTTTCAGGGTTTCGTAGTGCAGGCTTTCTTCCTGAATCTTATTGCGCTGGTACATCCTTTCCATGGCTCCCAACACGCCTCCGCGATCGGTGATGCGGTCAAACTCTGCCAATACGGCTTCTTCTACCAGTTCTGTCAACTCTTCCATGGCATAACTGCCCTGCATAAAGTTTTCGGTTACAGCAGACCCCAGCTCGCGGTTAATGATCAGCTGTATGGCCATGGCCCTGCGTACACTTTCTTCCGTGGGAGTGGTAATGGCCTCGTCGTAGGCGTTGGTATGAAGACTGTTGCAGTTATCATAGATCGCATACAAGGCCTGTAATGTTGTTCTGATATCATTGAAGTCGATCTCCTGCGCATGCAGACTGCGGCCGCTTGTCTGGATATGGTATTTCAGTTTCTGCGAACGGTCATTGCCCTTGTATTTATACTTCATCGCTTTGGCCCAGATACGACGCGCTACCCTGCCGATCACACTGTACTCAGGGTCCATTCCATTACTGAAGAAAAAAGAAAGATTCGGCGCAAAATCATCAATATGCATTCCCCGGCTGAGGTAGTACTCAACGTAGGTAAACCCATTGGACAAAGTAAAAGCCAGCTGCGTGATCGGGTTGGCTCCCGCTTCTGCAATATGGTAACCGCTGATGCTGACACTATAAAAATTGCGGACTTTCTGGCTGATGAAATAAGACTGAACATCCCCCATCAGTTTCAGGGCAAATTCGGTTGAGAAGATACAGGTATTCTGCGCCTGGTCTTCTTTCAGGATATCTGCCTGTACCGTTCCACGCACCTGCGATAAAGCTTCTGCTTTGATCTTTTCATACACTTCTTTCGGCAACACTTCATCACCACTCACGCCCAGCAATCTCAACCCTAATCCATTGTTCCCTTCCGGTAAACGTTCCGGTGAGGAAGGATTATAGTAGATGGGCTGCGGAACATGTTTGAACTTCTGCTGCATGTATGCAGTTACTCTCTCCCACTCGCCATGGGCTTCGATCCATTTTTCGCACAACTGGTCGATGGCGGCATTCATGAAAAAAGCGAGCAGAATAGGCGCAGGACCATTGATGGTCATACTCACAGATGTTTTCGGGTCGCAGAGATCAAAACCACTATATAGCTTTTTGGCATCGTCCAGCGTGGCTACACTAACACCACTGTTACCTACTTTACCATAAATATCCGGACGTGGGGCAGGATCTTCGCCATAAAGCGTAACACTATCAAAGGCAGTAGACAAACGAATGGCGGGCTGTCCCAGCGATACGTAGTGAAAACGTTTATTGGTTCTTTCCGGACCACCCTCTCCTGCAAACATGCGGGTAGGATCTTCTCCCTGTCTTTTTAGTTCGAATACACCCGCTGTATACGGAAATTCGCCGGGCACATTTTCCTGTAACTGCCAGCGAAGGATATCGCCCCAGTCTTTGTATTTGGGTAATACCACTTTCGGAATCCGTGAACCACTCAGCGATAGAACGGTAAGTGGCTGTTTGATCACTTTATCCCGCACTTTGTATTCAAAGAAATCTGCCTGGTATTTTTTCTCCAGCGCAGGCCATTGATCGATCAGGTTTTTACATTCGGGATGTAATTGTTTTTCAAAATGCACTTGCATTTCTGCCAGTGCAGCGGTGCTGTTTCCGGCAATGTTCTGTGCAGCAGCATCCTGCGATAAGGTTGCCATCACACCCTGTATCTGGTACAGTTTGGAGGCAATGGTTGCCTGCTCATTTACCCAGCTATCATATCCACGATTGGTCTCGGCTATCTCAGATAAATAACGTACACGTTTAGGCGGGATAATCTGTGATTTGGTGGTAGTGGCTTCGCCCTTACTTTCCTGGTTCTGCAGCGAAGGAAAATGCGCAAACGAAACACTGCATTTTTTCTCGATCGTTTCAAACAGTTTTTCGAACAACTCATTTACACCGGCATCATTGAACTGGGCGGCGATCGTACCCACGATCGGCAGTTCTTCGTCTTTGGCGGTCCACAGATTGTGGTTACGCTTAAACTGTTTGCGTACATCATGCAAGGCATCCAGTGCACCGGCTTTGTCAAATTTGTTGATACAGATCACATCTGCATAATCCAGCATATTGATCTTCTCCAGCTGCGATGCCGCACCATATTCGGGTGTCATCACATATAAACTCACATCACAGTAATCCAGGATAGAAGCATCACTTTGTCCTACACCCGCCGACTCCAGAATAATAAAATCAAATCCCGCCACTTTACAGATATCGATGGCATCCTGCACATGCGCACTCAGTGCGGTATTATCATCACGGGTAGCCAGGCTGCGCATATACGCGCGGCCATGCGATATGGCGTTCATCCGGATCCTGTCGCCAAGCAGCGCACCGCCGGTTTTTTTCTTGGAAGGATCCACCGAGATCACCGCAATGGTCTTATCTGTGAAAGAATGCAGGTATCTTCTCACGATCTCATCCGTAACAGAACTTTTGCCTGCACCACCGGTTCCGGTAATGCCCAGCACAGGAATCTTTGGCAGGTGGGTAGCCGGTTGAACAATCTTTTTTTCCTCGCTCCCGTTTTCAGCCATAGTGATTCTTCTCGCTACCAGGCGTACATCTTTTACTTCGCCCAGTCCCATGGGTTTGGTGAAATCGCCTTTTTCTTCCACGCTGAAATCGCAGTGACGGATCACATCTTCGATCATGCCTTCGAGGCCCATATGGCGACCATCATCCGGACTATAAATACGGGTAATACCATACGCATGCAGTTCCCTGATCTCTTCCGGCAGAATGGTTCCGCCGCCACCGCCAAATAATTTGATATGTCCGCAACCATTCTGATCAAGGAGGTCTTTCATGTATTTGAAGAATTCTACGTGCCCGCCCTGGTAGCTGGTAATAGCGATCCCCTGTGCATCTTCTTCGATGGCACATTCTACAATATCGGCCACACTGCGGTTATGCCCCAGGTGAATGATCTCTGCGCCCTTGGCCTGTAAAATGCGACGCATGATATTGATGGCTGCATCATGCCCATCAAACAAACTGGCGGCGGTAACTAAACGGATCTTATGGGTAGGGGTATATGACATGTTCCTGTTTTAAACTCAGCGCAAATTTACAGGTTTAGGCGCAAAGGTTAACAGCTGTTAGCTTTTACTTAAGCGGCTGTTTTTGACCGCAATCTTTTACCTTTCAACCCGAAATCAGTTTTTATGCGTTTTGAAGTAAGTTCCCACAATAATGCGGGGTTTTCCGTCATTACATTAACCGATAAGGAAAGTCATTGCCAGGCCGAAATCTACGCAATGGGTGGATTGCTGAATGCTTTCCGGATTCCCTTGGCAGATGGGAGTATCCGCAATGTAGTAGATGGATTTGCCAATGAACAAGCAGCGATCCAACAACTCACCAACGGATTCAGAAGTGCCAAACTCAGTCCGTTTGTATGCCGGATGTTTAAGGGTAGTTACCAGTTAGCCGGTCACAATTATACCACCCAAAAATGGTACCTGGGTGAGCATGCGATTCATGGATTATTGTATGATGCCGTTTTTACCGTTACTGATACTTTTGCCAGTACAGAAAAAGCGGCTGTAACGCTGGAGTACCAGTATCCCGGCTCAGATCCCGGTTATCCTTTTCCGTATACCATGCTCATCAACTGGCAACTGACGGCAGGTAATCGTTTAACGGTTACCACTACTGTTTTCCATCACAATACAGCTGCTATTCCGATAGCAGATGGCTGGCACCCGTATTTTACACTGGGTACACCCGTAGATGATTACACCCTGCAATTCGACAGCGATACACAGCTGGAATACAATGCAGACCTGCTTCCCACCGGGAAAAAAATAACAGACACCCGTTTCAGAAACGGTTGTTCTTTAGCGGGTGTTCAACTGGATAATTCTTTTGAGTTAGCAACCGACACAGCGGCTGCCAAATGCATATTGCAGAACGGGCAACTGCAGCTCACGATTGAGCCGGGTAAAAATTATCCGATTCTACAGGTGTATATTCCTGCGCATCGCAACAGCATTGCCATTGAGAACCTGAGTGGTGCTCCTGATAATTTCAATAACGGGATGGGCCTGATTATGCTGGCGCCGAATGAACAGAAAGTGTTCAGAACAAGCTATAGAATATCGAATATCGAGCAGGGAATGTCGAATGTCGAAGTAGAAGGGTAAATAAGTTTTGGAATGCAGTAAGAGATCTCCAGTTACGACCAAAGATCTCTTACTGCATTTTTTATAGATCCACTACTGCGATCATGCTGATTTCTACGTTTACGCCGCGGGGAAGTCCTTTCACAGCCACGGTTTCACGGGCGGGGTAATCGCCGGTAAAATAAGTGCCATATACTTCGTTTACCTGGGCAAACAAAGCCATATCACTCAGGAAAATACTGGTTTTTACTACATGGGCGAAAGTCAGTTTGGCTTCAGACAATACTGCCTGCAGGTTCTTCATTACCTGATGCGCTTCTTCCTGCACAGAACTGGTAACCAGTTCGCCGGTTTCGGGTACAAAAGCTACCTGGCCACTGATAAAAAGCATCCCGTTCGCTTTCACTGCCTGGTTATAAGGACCGATGGGAGCCGGTGCTTTGTCTGTTTTAATGATCTGTTTTGGCATATAATTCGTTTTACCGGCAGCAAATTGCTGTATTTCTATCAACCTGCCAACCTAAATTTGCGGTCTAATCAATCCAGATGCAGATCATCCTCAAAGCCCGTGAAGCACAAAAACAGGTATTTCTTGCCAAAGGGATACCGGAAGGCATTCAGGTAGTAACACCGGAAACCGCTGTTACCGCAGTGCCCGTGCTGGCTTATTTCGACCTGTTATGGGAAGAAGAGGGCCCGGCTTTTGCCCATATAACTGATGCGCCGGTTTTTGTAAACGCCGTGATCGCCACCTCAGCAGAACTGCCTGTCAGCCATATCCGGATCAATGCCTGGAACGGTTTTCTGGAACGCGCTTTACTGGAACTGGCTGCCGGTACAGCTCAGCAGCCGATGATTGAACGGGCAGAACAGGTTTTACAAACCCTCCACTGGCCCTACCAGCGGGTGCCAGACGTACCGGGTATGATTGCGGCCAGGGTGGTTGCCATGATCGTCAACGAAGCTTATTTTGGACTGGGCGATGAGATCAGCACCAAGGCAGAAATAGATATTGCTATGAAACTGGGCACCAACTATCCCTACGGTCCGTTTGAGTGGGGAGAGAAGATTGGCCTGAAAAAGATTTATGCATTGCTCAGCAAACTGGCCGTAACCAGCAACCGGTATGCAATTGCACCGGCTTTACAAAAAGAGATTAACCTTACCTGATTCTACCATGGCACTACTGCTACATATTGATACCGCTACTGAACAGGCCAGTGTTTGCCTGAGCCGGGATGCAAGCATTCTCGGGTTGATCAGCAGCAGCGAGCAGAAAAACCATGCAGGTTTTGTGCAACCCGCCATACAGGAACTGATGCAAACGAACGGCTGCAGCCTGACTGAACTGGATGCAGTATCCGTAACCGCCGGTCCCGGCAGTTACACCGGCCTGCGGGTAGGCATGGCCACTGCCAAAGGCATCTGTTATGCCCTGCAAAAACCACTGATACTGGTAAATACACTGGAAGTAATGGCCCGGGCCATGCTCACAGAACTGGAGGCCGGGGGTTTACCTGCCCCTGATACCTGGCTCTGCCCTATGATCGATGCCCGGAGAATGGAGGTTTTTACCGCCTGGTACGATCTATCACTGACAGAGATCCAGCCTCCACAGGCCCTGATCCTTGAAGCGGGCTGTTTTGATGAAATGCTGGGTAAAAGGCCTGTATTTTTTGGCGGATCCGGACATACCAAGCTAAAAATGCTGCTTAATAGCCCCAATGCGTCGTTTTCGCACAGCCTGCATACAGCAGCCAACCTGGCGGTTTTGGCACTGAAATACTTTCGGATTGGAAGATTTGCAAATCTTGCCTACAGTGAACCCCTCTACGTAAAGGAATTCTTTAACCCGGTGAAAAAAGTGTAAACAAAGGGCCAAAAGTATAGATGAAATTTATACTATGAATCCCAAAACAAATTGTTTAACTTTATAATGCGATTAAGTTTTATTAACCCCCCAATTATAACTTTCATTGCCATGAGCCAGACCTTGCAAGCCGTTGTTTTGATCAACGGCAAAAACCAGATTAAGGTTGACTTTCTTCACACCAAGAAAGCTTC
>SCVK01000565.1 GCA_004297075.1 Chitinophagaceae bacterium | reverse complement strand
CCAGCGCACCCGCGATCTGGTTGGCAAAAAGCGTGGCATAATCGTCATCCAGCGGTTCGTCGCGCACCGCGTCGAGCGTAGACAGCAGCGCGGCCTGCCACGGCGTGGTTCCGGCCATGTCGCGCGCGACCAGCGCCTCGGGCTGGGGCAGCCATTGTTTCAGCCAGCCGCTCGGCAGGTGGAAGGACAGGTTGCTGCTGCCCGGCGCGGTGGTCAGCTGATATTGTTCGCGGCTGTCGACCAGTACGCAGGAACGCGGGCCGAGTTCGATCTCGCGCCCGCATTGCTTCAGGCCGATCTTTCCGGACAGAAGGTAGACCAGCTCGAATTGCTGGCGGTCGGTGCGGTTTATAGATGCAGGGGTGCGGCGGATGCGCTGGCCGAAGCCGATCGACATCCGGCTCATGCTCAGCGGCCCCAGCGTCCGCTGTTCGATCGACGCGGCCAGCGAGGTTTCGGCGAAGGATTCGAGTTCCAGCTCGAATACGGCTTCGCAGGTCGCCCGACGCCAATAGGCCAGTTCCTTTCCTGGGGCAGCCGACGTGTTCCATACACGTGCGTCCGTCATTACCCGCTCCTGCTAGAGTTTCTTGTATTATGGTCAAGATACCACGAAATTATGCCGGTTCATAAGAAGTTTTTACCTGAAATTTGGTGCAGATTATCTGACAGGGCATATGGACTCTTGTTCCAATGATGTGCCGAACGTGGAGAGGGAGGGCAACGAATGCACGGTCATGATGCTGGCCAGGGAGGGGCTGTTGACGAGGCCGCGATGCTGGGCTGGGACACTGCCTATGAATGGCGGGCGATTGCGCTGCTCTCGCTGGGATTCGGGCTGGTGGCCTTCGACCGCTTCCTCATCCTGCCGATGTTCCCGGTCATCATGAAGGACCTCAACCTCACCTATGGCGATCTCGGCAACATCACCGGCGCGCTGGCGCTGACCTGGGGGCTGGCGGCG
>SCVK01000396.1 GCA_004297075.1 Chitinophagaceae bacterium | reverse complement strand
TGATTTAACAATAGACGCATTTTTTCACCATACGTTTGCTGGCTATTCCACTATTTCGGTAGAAAAAGCCAAAAATTCGGTGAAGCACATTATTTCTTAATTTTCGCCGGTGCAATCCAATTTATTTTCTTCTGCTTTTACCCGGCGTTTATTCAGGAACAAAGGTGCTTCCTTTGGTTTGATACTGATTGCAGGCAGTTTGCTGCTTGCCCTGTTCTGTTATTTCATCGCCCCCGACAGTTCTCCCAATGCCAACCGTATGATTCCGGAGATTGGCAGTAAAAAACCGGGATTCACTGCTTGGTTACTCCGTATCAAGAGAGATAAACACATAAATCAGGCCGGATTTTTCAATCGCCTGCTGAATGGTACCGAAGAAAAGTATCAATATATTCCTGTAACCGCTTACCAGTTCGCCGGTGACAGTATTGTTTACCAGAAGTTCGTGGATGAAGGGGTATCTGAACGGGCTTCCGTTCTCCGCCCGCTGGCCGGCGATCCTGCCGTCATATCGGTCACCTATCACCTCGGCACCGATAAGTTTGGAAGAGATATCCTCAGTCGTTTACTGATCGGCGTAAGGGTCAGTTTAAGTGTAGGCCTGGTAGCGGTACTGATCTCACTCACCATCGGCATCCTGCTGGGTGCATTGGCAGGTTATTTCCGAGGCTGGGTAGATGATGTGATCATGTGGCTGATCAATGTGATCTGGAGTATTCCAACCCTGCTGCTGGTATTTGCCATTACACTGGCCCTCGGCAAAGGTTTCTGGCAGGTATTCATTGCCGTGGGACTAACCATGTGGGTAAATGTGGCCAGGCTGGTAAGAGGCCAGGTGCTCGCCATCCGTGAACTGGAATATGTAGAAGCCACCCGTGCACTGGGCTACTCACACACACGTACCATTTTCCGCCATATACTTCCCAATATTCTCGGCCCGGTCATGGTCATCGCCGCCAGCAATTTCGCCTCTGCTATTGTTATGGAAGCAGGTCTTAGTTTTCTCGGCGTAGGTGTACAACCACCACAGCCCAGTTGGGGACTCATGATCAAAGAAAACTACAATTTCATCATCACCCACAACCCCATGCTGGCACTGGCACCGGGTATAGCCATCATGCTGCTGGTACTCGCTTTTAATTTATTGGGTAATGGATTGAGAGATGCGTTGAATGTGCGGGGAAAACTCTAGGAACAGATGAACAGACGAACAAGGAACTGACGAATATCGATCGGAGAGATGAGGGTTTATAATGCGGTCATCCGGATTTTTTTGTTCTATGTTTGATGTTCTGCTTTCACCTGTTCCTTGTTCATCTGTTCATCTGTTCATCTGTTCATCTGTTCATCTGTTCATCTGTTCGTCTGTTCGTCTGTTCTTCTGTTCTTCTGTTTTACGTTCGGTGTTCAATATTCGGTGTTCGGCGTTCGATATTCTCCCCGGTCGCCAACACCTCCCTCTCCTCTCTGTTCTTCCGCTCCAGCCAGATCACCATTCCGAGGCATAACCAGAAAAGTCCGCCGATCTTATCTGTTTCAATCATATCGCTCATGCTGTTGATGACGCCGATCATGACGAGTATCATGGCAATGGTGAGGGTCATGGTTCTGTAAACAGGGTTTTGCAGGCGGTGATACAAAGACTGCAGGTGAAACAACATACCAAAATATAAAACACAGAATAATATCAAACCAATCAATCCCTGTTCAAGGGCAATGAGAATAAAATAATTATGTACAGTGGAATGCTCGGGATTATTACTCACCCATGTTTCAAAACTGCTGACCGTATAAGGACGGTAATGCAGATAAAAACTATTGGGACCAAACCCCGTTACCGGTTTTTCGGCCAGCATTTTTACACCGGCAATCCAGCGGTAAAATCTTTCTGCGGTAGATACATCTTTGAGTTGTACCGTGGCAAGCATATGTTCGCTGAAATCAGTGTGAAAAATGGTCTGGTCATGTTCCGGAGAAAAACGGATATAGTTTTCATCTGTCACCAGCCAGGTTGTTGTTGTCAGAATGATTATGCCTGCTATGGTTACCAGCATGCCCATTTTTCTGCGCCTAACCACCGGTATGATGGCCATACCAACCAGTAACGCGATCCAGGCGCCGCGGGAATAAGCAAAATAAACGCCGGTTATACCCAGTAATATCCCATAACCGATCCATTTTCTGGATCTATTTTCCCGGGGAGTTAGCATCCATAAACATCCTGCTACCGGCAACAGGCAAACCAATAAAGCGGAGTAGTTAACATGATTCCTGAAAAAAGGAGTCAGTGTTTTTTGAACAGCCTCAAAACGAAATCCATACAAAGCATGGCGGATCAGGGTTTGCAACACCACCCATGCCATCGGCATCAATAAACACAGGGCCAGCTTCCGGCTGTCAGTTCGCCCTTTCAGTAACACTTGCGGCAAAACCACCAACGGAACTATATACCAGATTTTGGCCAACAGGTATTTTACCGAGAGCACTGTTTCTACCGAATAAAAACAAGTAATCCCGATCCAGCACAGGTAAATCAGCAGTATCAAAAACAACGGATGTTTTACCAGATCATAAGGCACCCATAAGGGTTGATGGATCCAGCGAATAACAATCATAGCCGTAAGCAGTACCAGCAAGATCTCGCCCGGAAAATCAAGTCCCAGTGCCGGTGTGATATTCAGCTCTGTAGATAAAGGCAAACAGACCAGCCATGCCCAGAATAGCTTACCCGGTTGGTTAATCAGGAAACGAAATATCGCTGGAAATAAGATCCACACAAAAGGGATCAGCAGCCAATAGGGTTGGTGCCGGGTAATGGCCCATATACCACTCAACAGAAAAATCACCGAGGAGAGGTAAAGGTTTCGCTGGTATGGCCGCACAGACCCTGTCATATCAGGCAGGTTGCTTTCTATCATTCACCAATACCAGCAAACAGATAAACACACAGGAAACCAGACCTGTTGCAACCAATATGGCCAATTTATCCGGCCTTTCTGCCTTAGCCGCAGGTACAGCTGTTTCCAATACATACAGAACAGCTGGTGGTGTGGCAATGGCCAGGGTAAATTCATCTGCTGTTTTCCGGTATTGCTGTAACTGATCAAGCAGGGTACGCATCTGGGCAGTTACCAACTCCTTATGGGAAGGAGTAGCCAACCGGAAACTATCGCTTAATGCATCGTATTTCGTTTCCATGCCTGTAACAGCGAGTTGCAGGTTTCCGACAGCCTGCCTGTAATGCGTTTGCCATAGGTTAGTTTCGGTTGCTTCTATCAGGCTTACCATACGATTAACCAGTCTGGCGGATAAGTTCCTGTCCTGGGTCCATATTTTGATGAGTAACTGATCCTTATCAGTTTTCTGCAAGGAAAGATCTTTGCGTAAAAGCAGCACCGCTTTTCTTCGCAACAACGAAACACTGTCGCCGCGGAGCGCATAATAATTTATGAGATCAAATTCATCAACCAGTTGTTTATAAGTCGTATCAAGATCCGCTATACCGGCAATCCTGTCAAGGTCATCACCTGAACCGAAATAGGAATACAGGTTCTGTATATTGCTGTTGAAGAACCTGGCTTTATCTGCCAGCACCGGATTGGCCGATACGAGGGTAGCGGTTGACCGATAATAAGCAGGCATCAGATACACCGTAATAGCGGCAGCCATTATACTCGCTATGATAAAAAACACGATGATTGTCCAGCGTTTCTGCAGGGCAGCAACCACCGTCACCAGGTTAAAAGAAGAGCTTTGCATAGGCTATGAAAATACAATTTATTCCTGTCAGGACTGCGGCGCCACCACTACATTCCGGTCGAGGCTTTCTTCGAGTGAGATAAAGGTCTCGGTACGTTCAATTCCCTTGATCTTCTGCAGTTCATCGTGCAGTACAAAGCGGAGTTCCTGGATATCCTTGCATACGATTTCGGCAAACATGCTGTAATTACCCGTGGTATAGTTGAGGCGAACGATCTGCGGGATCTTTTTCAGTTCTTTGGCCACACTATCGTATAAAGAGCTTTTTTCGAGGTATACCCCGATAAAAGCGATCACATCGTAGCCCAGTGATTTGAGATCTACCGATAATTTTTTACCTTTCACTACCTTTAGCTCTTCCAGTTTCTTGATACGCACATGAATGGTACCACCGGAAACAAAGAGTTTCTTACCCAGGTCGGCATAAGAGATCTCTGCATCTTCCATCATTTCCTGGATGATCTGGAAATCCAATTTGTCAAGATTCAATTTTACCCCCATATTGATTTATATTTTTGTAATTATTCAATACAATATCAAATTTATTAAATGTTTTCTATATTATCAAAATATTTATTGAATTATTTACAATGAATAGAGATTTTACCGTAATATTGTCTTGTCAATGTAACAGCGACGGGTTCTTATATACTGTGGGGTGATGAAATTTTTGGCAGACATGCCCTCTTGTCTCGGGGGTGAGGATAACAGGATAAACGTAGCATAGAGCCATTTGATTAGCAATAGTCAGATGACCGGGGTCGACCACCGAACTTTGTACTACAGCTAACTGCCTCGTGGAGGTTCGATCCCTCCCCCTACAGCATTCTATTTTTAAAACGCCCTGTAAATCAACAATTTACAAGGCGTTTTTTATTTGGGGGGAAAGTATGGGGTAAAGATTATCAAAAAAAAGGGCTGAAAATTTCGAAAAGATTGAAGGAATTTGACCACATTTTTCGGGCTTTTTATAAAGAAAAGCCCATCAAAACTGACGGGCGAGGCTATTTATTATCTAATCTATACTGTCGGTGCCGCATAGCGCTGTTGTCTTTTGATAATAGCTTCAATATCCGTTCTGGCAAAATACCTGCGAGAACGAATCTTAAAACTTTTGAGTCGCCCTTGTCTCATCCATTCATATAAGGTGGCTTTAGATACACGAAAAATGTCACAGACTTCAAGTGGTTTTAGAAGTGTCTTTTCAGATAGTTCAGCGGGTATCGAGTGACCGGCATTCATTTTCGCTTCCACAACTTCCTCCACAATTGATCTAAGCTGTTTCCAAAACTCCTTTGGAGTAACAGGAAATAAAATGGGCATTTCTTCCATACAATCTCACATTTATCTCTTCACACTAATTTATTCAGATACACTTTACTTGCCCGTGCAGGATCGGAAGACGGTTCATACCTGATGTACCCAAATTCCTGCAGTTCCCGCATACACTTATTATACGTCCGTCTGCTTATCCGTGCTCTGCCAATAATCTCAGATCGGTAGGTCAAAAAGGAATTGCTTTCTGAATCGGTAACAGATTTATGCAACAATGCCATATATACACTGATATGGTTTGATCCAATTCTGGCATCATCTTCAATAGCTTCATAAAAATCTGCCAGCGGTTTACAGCACTCCATTACCCGATTGATCTACGTGTCCTGCCTATTCTTTTTTTCTTCAACAACTTAATTTCTTTGCCTTCACTCGCAGAAGAGTTAATACTACCTGTTTCCTGGCTATCAGTTTTTTTCTTGGCTAACATCTTCTTCTCCATCCACTTATTCAACAAAAAACGATACGCTTCATTTACACCAATCGCTTCACCATCTAAAAAATAAAACCGCTGGCTTACTTCCAGCCTGTTTTGAATGGCAGATAAGTTTCCGACAAATGCTTCCAGTCCTACCCCTATCCAATATTTGACTTTTAATGCATCTGAAAACGCCTTACCGTCCTCTGTCACCGAAAGTCTTGTCAGCTCTGTTACGATCTGTGCGATATTTTTTTCTCTTACCCAGGTCGATTCATCGTCCAACCGAAATTCTTCTGCCGCTTTCTGTGCATTCCAATTGATATTTTGCATCGCTATATCCAGTTCATGCAGGTTAATTCCGTTGACAGTTAGTTCAGGCATGGCAGCTTGCTTACTGATTGCTGCATCATAGTAAACACAATTGTATTCATTGTTCCTATTTTCAAAAAACAAGGTGCAGGCTAACACATCATCCCCCTTCTGTATTTTTTCAGTCAGGGAAAAAGCTGCAGGCCGGAAGCAAACCTGCTGTAACAAACGGTAACCAATACCTGGATCAAACCCTGTCCGGGTGAGCATTCCCGCAAGGAGCGTTATATTTTTTGTATTCATGTCTCTACATTTTTATTTTGTTTTTCTTGCCTGTTCTTTTCTTAGGCAACAAACTATCATTCGCTTTTTGAGAGGCAACCGGTTTTTGCCCTTGCTTCACTTCTGGTTTGTTATCCTTCCCCATTTCCTGGGATACTGATTGTTCCTTGCTCTTACCCTGCGCCAACGGCAGTTCTTCATGTTTCATTAATTTCAACTCGCTGTTGTAGACATTGATGGTCTTGTATTGCGGGTTAGCTTCGAGAAACATTTTTTCAGGGTTCCCATTGATCTCCATTGTCACAGATTGGGTATTGCCTTTTTCCAGAGATTTTAATAGGTCTTCTTCCTTTTTGCCCCCATCCAGATCCAGCACAGGAAACTTAGCGACCGCTTCTTTAAGATCATAGCCGTATTTCTCATGGTACTGTTTCACAGCATGATTATCATACTTGTCTTTATTTTCAAAGTCAAGTTGTAACCAGGCTTTATAGGGTTGGTCGTCTTTGTTAGTCAATTCTTTAAACACAGCCCTACCTTGCAGGAGGTTATAAGCTTCCTTTGCTTTCACACCCTTGCCCTTATACAACCGGAAAGATTGCTCTACTTTCTCGCCGTTCTTTTTTTCGATGGATGCCTTGTAACTATTAAAAAAATACATATCGGAATTCTCAGACCTTCCGAATTGAAGTGTTGCATTAAATGGACGATTGTTGATCTGTGTTGTGAAATGCAACTGGAACTCGGCTTTTTGTTCTTTCAGGTTCTTTTCCAGTTCACCATACAGGGATTCTCCAAAGCCAGAGAACTTAACATTGTCTTTTAGGTAATTCAAATTGTTTTCGTTCATAACATGATTTTTATTGTTGAGATTTTGTTGCACTTCAATATGGTCTATCAATGCATCAGTGAACGCATTGCCGTCTTTATTAATGAGTGGATTGCTGTCGGGATCTATCCGCATGGATGGCTCCGGCCCAAGAACCATTTGACCGTAAGGGATTTCTTTAAGTATATCCTGCACAGAATTAAAATGAATCACTCGAAAACCATCCTGATCACTGATATTATCACGGGCATACTGATTCGCTTCGTCATTAGTAGAAAAAAAATGCACATCGGATAATTCCAGCAAATACGAATGTGTGTTATACGCCATCCAGTTATTACCATTGAGGAGCGCAGTCTCGGCGGTATCTAATACTTCTTTTGAAATAGGATGTTCAGAGGCTTTGATCATATTTCGAATGTTCGGCTCTGCGCCAAAAAGTGATAATATCTGCGCTTCCATTGGCTGATCTCGCCAATATCGATCCGCAAGAAGCTCAACCAATTCCTTCTCTTTGGACCCCGACCCATGGATTTCTTTCATCTGTTCAATCAAAGATTCAAGCCGGTTGTGTTCCGCTTTGTCCTCATCTGATTCAGTTTCCGTATTGGCATAGAGTGGGTCATAAAATGTATGAGACCAATCAAAACTTTGCATCAGTTCTTCTAAGCCTTCTGCGGTCTGATTAAAATTGAGTCGGTCTTGAATATCCAATACCTCAGACACATCGATATAGATATCAGGGTACTGATCATTTTCATGTAATTCAATAATGATCATCTCATCGACATTTCTAGATACAGCATCAATAGGTAACACCTGAAAGATTTCTCCAAAATTTTCCTTTTCTGATTTAAACTCATTGGCTTCTTTTTCTGAAGCAAAAACATCAATTTCCCTCGCTGTTACAGATTCTAAGCTGGTATCATAAGCAAACCAATTCATATCGTTACGCGCAGCCTGGTGCAACTGCTCACTAAAATCAAACACGTCTTCAGATAATATTTTCATACCGTTATTATTTTGTACTGATTAACACTGCTTTTACTACATGCCTGTTCCTGGCCTTAATAGCCAGATTCCGGCCACCGTTTCGTTCCATTATTTCAATAGCTAAATGTTTTCCATCAGGAATAGTAAATTTTGGCACTGCCACTACAATTGTCTGACCGGACTTTCCGGCAATAGCAGCGGTATCACCGGAGATATACATAGGTTTGATTTCTGTTTCCTGTGAAGAAGTTCGTTTGGATAATTTACTGTCACGTATATACAAACGGAACTGCTCAATATCATAAGCGATCTGCGAACGATTTTCAATCCGTAAACGGCAAAACATGAACTGTTTATAAATGTAAAATCCAGCAACAGTCAGGTACATATTCGCGTTCACATAACGAAGCCGGTACAACCCGGCTGGAGAAGAAAGCACACGGCTGCATAAAACAAGCATTGCACTATCACCTTTCACGGTAAGTGAATGACTCATATTAATATTCAGGTGAGCAGGATCTGGATGATAGTTGATGATAAAAGAATAGAGTTTGCCGTCACTGGTAACGACCGTTAAATTGGTTTCTTCTGAAAAAGCCACCTGTGCTTTTACCCGCAAAATATTGGCAGCAGATTTTTGAACAACAATATTTTGATTGCCACGGTCAACCGATACGATACCGGCAGGAAAAACCAGGTTGGTCGTTTTATTTATGCCAACTTCCAGCCTTGTAGGTTCTATATAAGTTTGCGCAGCCAATGACCAGTGCAAAATCAGGAATATGACAACAAGGAGCTTATTCATGGTTAGCGTTTTGCTGGTTATCATCTTTTAGCAAGACCCTATATCCCGCCTTGATCGTAACAGATACCTGCTTTGCTTTTTTACTCAAAAGACTTTTTGCTGCACCGATACCGGCTGCTGTCGCCTGTGCTTTTAAAGATGGTTCCATGTTGAGGATGCCGATTGATTGCAAGCCCTGATCGGTAGATTGTTTTGCTACTTCTCTTGTAATAGAACCGGGCGCATAAATACCGGGCAAGCCATCCATGCTATACACGGTAAGCGAAACAGGGAATGCATTGTTCCCATATCCGATAGAAGAAATATGAATAGTCAGTTGTTCATTATTCAGCGAGGCAATCCCATACACGAAACTGCCGGAAGGAATTTGTAAACCTGCTACATACATACTTGACAACAACCGGAATTTGACGAGTGCGCCGGTTTGAACCATCTGTGTGCCGTGAACGACGGCCGGAATCGCATTGGCATTTACAT
Organism: Chitinophagaceae bacterium; assembly: GCA_004297075.1. Taxonomy (GTDB): domain Bacteria; phylum Bacteroidota; class Bacteroidia; order Chitinophagales; family Chitinophagaceae; genus Sediminibacterium. The sequence goes on along the minus strand of SCVK01000396.1, from coordinate 117,478 downwards.
CTTTTGCCTGTGCTTTTTCATTGTAAAACAATTCGTGGCCGTTCGCTGTATCGTTCGCCCCGAAAAAACTATCGTCCGTATTTCCCGGCTCTCTGCTCACCATAAACACAGTAGTCTTCTTTTCTTCAGTTCTTGATTTTATCCGCTCAGGATGCTGTATGTCAAGAATTTTTTCCAGTGTCCCATTCAATGCAGCAATTTCAGGATCGCCTTGCAGCTGTGCAGGTTCATTCTTTGGCACTAAACTTAAATTCGCTCCTTCCTCTGATCGAGAAACTGGCACATTGCTTGAACGATTTACCTGCTTTTGTATGCTGGCTATCCGTGCATAAATTTTTTGCTCTTCTGCATCTGTCTGCGAGGAAGGTGTAACCTGTTGCAGACTTCTAACAGATTGTTGCATATACGGATCATTCCGCATTTGTTCCTGTCGCTTAACTGAATCCGCATCTGCCGCTACATAAAAGGCAAGTTTATCTTTTGCTGAATCCTTTGCACCACGCCCGTTCGGTAACTGCGTGTTCAGTCCGCTTTTTTTTACAACACCCGCAGCGCCGCCAGATCCACCACCCATCAACCAAAATATTACGGTTAAGAACGTCACAACCAGCACCGGCAGAAAAGTCCAGAATTTTCGCGACTGGTTTTGTTTTTCAGTAAGTGTATATTCTTTCATCTGTTTTCAATTTTGAGATCTTTGTTTTCGAGAGTTTCCCAACGTTCAATCAAAAAACCATGTGGATTGTGATCCGAACGTGCGATCTCTCTTAAATAACCTTGCGTAATAAGGCTTCGCGTAACAGCACTTGTTGGCCTGATGATTTTGAGTGTAGCATAGCAGCGAAACAGGTAGGGTTGTGCGGAGATATTGACAACTACGCTGTCAATCGTTATTTGCTGGCTGATATTGCCGGAAATAATTCCCGCTATGTATCCTGTTTCAACCAGGTCATCGTATTGTTTTTTAGCCGAGCCATCCGCCATGTACAATGCCTTTTTAAGATTAGCCGCAATGGCTTTTTCATCAGGATCAAGAGAAAAGAAAAAAGTATGAAACATGGCTACATGATCGCGGGCTTCTACTGCGATATTGTCTTTTCGATTCGATGCAAATACTTCTATTGCCTTATCACCAGCTAATACATAGACACGATCCTGTACACGGGCTGAGAGCTGTACATTTTGATACAGTGCATAACAACTGATCAATAAGCAACCTGCAATGACCAGTAACATAACCATCCGCATGGAACGAAAAGCCGTATCTATATTTTGTGTGGACTTGAACATCTACTTACCAGTTAGTTTGTCTTTGAAATAACCTTTGTTGACTCCATTATCGCTCATACTACCACTCATTTTTGAAGCACTATTCCCAAGTGCATCCGCACCCATGCCGGTAGTTGCGGCACTCATGGTTTTCTTCGCTGCTGAACTGGTGAAAGAAGAGATCTTATGTAATAAAGCATTGCCGCCGCCTGCATTGACAATGTAATTGGCGACAGAAGGAACTGTGAAGTACCCGATGATCCCGATCAAAAGAAACAATAAATAAGCCCAATCAGTTATTGAAAAAGGTTGCCCCGGAATAGTAACACTGGGCGTATTACCCAGCATCATGTTTTCTTGGATCTTCGCAATAATGGCACCAAAAAGATTAGCCACCGGCAACCATAGAAATACATTGATATATCGTGCAAGCCATACAGTTATCAGGTGTTGAAACCCGTCAAAAATTGACAGCCCAAAAACAATAGGACCGATGATGGCAAGAACAATCAGGTAGAACGTTCGGATCACATTAATGATAAGTGCCGCCCCCTGGAACACCAATTCAAGCAATTGCCGGAATGCCTCACGAATCCAATTAGCTGGGTTTAATGCACCAACGCCCCAACTGCTAGTATCCTGCAATTGCAGGTATTTTTCCATCACCTTATTGGAATCCTTAACCATGGCAGCGGTAACAGTTACGATAGGTTGAAGGATACCATTAATAAGATCAATGACAGAAGGAAAAATCAAAATACAGAATCCCAACACAAACGGTCGAAGCAAAGAATACAGATCAACCGGTTCAGCGTTGGCTATATGCTTCCATACCCGAAGGGCTATATACCACAAAGCGCCGAAGCCACCGATTCCCCTTGCTACACCGATCAGCTTGCTGCACATCGGCATCATATCCTTATACAATTGGTCAAGGATAAACTGAAAACCCTCTCCGTTGGATATTCCTTGCGCAAATAAACACGACGGTATCATAATCACACACAAAATCAACACACACATTTTCATACAACTTTATTTTAAGCCGTTCAATCTTCGCATGGCATCTGTATCCCTTTTCCGCTGACTTCGCAAAGCCATCAGTCGGGCATGATCGCTGGTAATCGTTCGTAGCAATTCTAAATTCGCCTTAACCCCCGCGTTCACCTTTTCTACAACGCTTATTCTTTCCGCGTCATTCATCCGCAGTTTGCCGGGAGCAAGCACCATATCCAGTACATCGAAGTCAGATGCAACCTGTTCAATGATTACCTGATAAGATGCTTTAATATCAGCCAGTTCTTTTACTGAAAACAAATTGCAGGAAACTATTCGCTGGTAGCTTGTTTTGTATTCCTGTAACAATCGTGACTGGTTTGAAAATATTTGCGTTAATGCAGGACTGTTTTTTACAGCCGTATTGACCTGCCATAATCCATCGAGATAAGATTTGTGCAGATCAAAATTCCCTCGTGACACATCACGCACGGAATTATATCCGTTCTGCAAGGTTTGATAACCGCGCTTCATTTCACTAAGCATCATTTTGAACTGCGCCAGCTTTTCCAGGTTCAGTTTCAATTGCTCCAGTTCCTGGAACTGTGCAGAAACGCGCAAACTGGCAACGAAAATCAGCAACATACAAAATCCCGTTTTCATTGAATTCCATTTAGTCGTTTAACAAATTGTATATCTGCTTTCAGTCGTTCATGCGCAGCCGCTAGACGCAACTGTTGATCATTAAGTGTCCTGATATTTTTCAGGCATTGGTTCATGGCATCGCGAAGCGTTGTAATCATGATGATCCTGTCACCATCTTTCATAGATACATTTCCACCAATCACAACCTGCAAGGTTTGTAGTATTTCAACACTACTGGAAAGCAGGCCATCGTATTCAGGTTTGATAGTAGCATCCTTTGCAAAGCGGTTATACTCCGTAATCACCTGAGCTTGCAGGCTAATTATGCGTTTGACCTGCGACATACCCGTAATGGATGCTTTAGCCAGTTTCAATTCTTTGAAATAATCTTCATATAAGTTTTCCTGCTTTTGTTGCCATGAGGTTATTTCAGCGATCTTGATTTTTGACAATTCATGCTCAGCAACCTGTTGTGCATTTTGCAGCCATAGCGTTTCATTCTGCATTCGCTGTACTTTCAGATCAATAGCTTTGATCACTTTACTTAACAGGGTTCCGATGATGGGTATCTGTGCCTGCGAAGGCAAAACAAAACCAATCATAAAAAACAGCAGTACAATACTTGACTTTTTCATACTAATCATTTTGCGTTATAGATAAAATTCCCTTCTCCCTGCTGCCATACTTTTGTGTAGCCGCATCGACCTTCAACTTTTCATTCGCTTCCGTTGTGTAAGCGAAATATTCTTCCGGTGAAACTTCCGTCCGGTAAACTTTTGAAATAATACCACCCAGTGAAATAAATACCTCTTTGTATTTTCTTTCCGGCTCATTGGCTTTGTTGAGCGACAACACCATTGTCTTCTCTTTGTCAGACAAGCCCAACAATTCCTGCACCTGGTCGAACTTGTTCTGATACTTTGATTGATCTAATAATATTTTGCAGTCGCTGTTATTGATGATCGCATTCTTAACGATAGGCGAGGCAATAATGTCTTCAATATCCTGCGTTACGACAATGGCCTCTCCAAAATATTTTCGCACGGTTTTAAACAGGTACTTAATATATTCTGCCATGCCTTCCTTGGCTATGGCCTTCCATGCCTCTTCAATAAGAATGATCTTACGGATACCATTCAGTTTGCGCATCTTGGAAATAAATACCTCCATAATGATAATGGTTACCACAGGAAAAAGGATAGGATGGTCTTTGATATTGTCCAGTTCAAAAACGATAAAGGGTTGTTCCAGCAGGTCAATATTCTCTTTTGCATTCAGCAGGTAATCAAACTCTCCACCTTTATAGTAAGGTCTTAAGACATAGAGGAAATTAGATACATCAAAATCTTTTTCCTTCACCATTTCTCCCTCCAGCACCTTGACAAAAACCGTTTGCAGGAAATCATAGAAACTGTCAAAACAGGGAAAGGATGTATTCGTTGCATAATACATTTGCAGCGCGTTGGAAAGCGCCACGTACTCACTTCTGGTAAACACCTGGTCATCTTTTTTCCACAATGCCAGTAATAGTGTTTTGATACTTTCTTTTTTCTCCGTATCCGGTGTTTCCTTTCCTTCTATATAAAATGGATTAAAGCTGATCGGATTTTGCTCGCTGTATGTGAAATAGTAACCTCCTATTAAATCACACAAACCTTTATACGAATGACCCACATCTACCAGTACAATATGCGAACCCTGTTCATAGTAAGACCTCAGCATGTGATTGGTGAAAAAAGACTTCCCGCTACCGGATGGACCCAGAATAAACTTGTTACGGTTAGTCGTGATCCCTCTTGACATCGGTTGATCAGATAGATCAACATTCAATGGCTTGCCCGATAACCGGTCTCCCAGCCGGATACCCGCCGGGCTGAAAGGAGAAAAAAATGGTGAATCCATATTAAGTAAGCAGGATGCCTGTGTCGAAAAAGTATCAAAGCATTCGTTCATCGGAAAATCTGCCGCATTACCTGGAATACCTGCCCAGAAGATCTGTGGCGCACCAACTGTTTCAATTTTTGGTGTGGCATCCATTTGCGTAAGTGCCGCACTGCAACGGTTCCTGATCTCCTGCATGTCTGTTTTATCCTTTGTCCAGGCCAGAATATTAAAATGCGCTTTTACCGGCAGGTTTTGATCAGCGATAGCTTCATGCAGGAACTGGTCGGTGGCATTCATAGCAATTGCATTCTCCCTTGAATAAGCAGATAATGATTGCAGCCGCAGTTTTCTTTTTTCCAATTGCTGAAGAACAGCAGATGTTTCAGACATAAAAATATACTGGCTGTAGATGTGATCGCAATCGAGCAGTTGCCCTACTGGCGTAGCAAATCCAATTGGGAATTTGGTATGATCCGTCGAATATTTTTCATAGGTGATTCTTGATCCACACATACCCGGTAAGGATTCCGGTTCGGCCATCGTGAACAAACTGCAATGGTTTTCTCCTACCTGAATGCCGTTCTCAAATGAAATATCGCGTATCGTTTTATCCCTCGATAACCGTAAGTATTGATTGATGAGTTCGTTCAGGTCATCCTCCCTGAGCCTGTACGTTTTTATCAGGCCGCTGTCTTCCAGCACCCGGATAAACTGGTCTACAGTATTGATGAATGCATCCGGGTATGCATTATTCCTTATTTCAACCGGAACAATATGCTTTCGGAGTATTGTGGATGTAATGGAATTAATCATTTTCCTTTCAGCAGGTCTTATGGTAACAAATAAAAGACACTCATGATACAAGAATGGTCTTTCATGAAAAAAACGTTCACTGCTTCTTGACAAAAAGGAATGCTCTTTTTTAAAATCTGCTTTAAAAGATTCTTTTGTAAACCAATCCTGTTTATACAGGATGCTGTTTGCGGGTAATAATTTAATTGCCTTCGTCCATGTCTGGTGGATCATTTCATAATCTCGGGTAGACAATGTAAAGATCTCCGGCAGGTCGAGCGCAAAACCGATTGTGATATCTCCCATTTTTGAAAGGATCACATCATGCTCGGTACTATAGATTGGCATTATGTAGTGTATCTCTTGCATCGTATTGTTCTGCTTATTTTGATTGATTTTGGAATAGACCTTGCAGCCATTTTTTTCATCAGGCCATGTTCACCATGAGTACGGCTCAGTTTATATACATACCGGAACAGTATGGTTCCCAGGATTGCGATCAGCAGTAAGGAAATAATAACTGGAACACCGCAGATATACATTAACGCAAATAGCAGTAGCAGAAAACATAACCCGATACCGAGCCACCAGATATATTGAGCTTTCAACCCGCGAAACTCAACTGGTTTATTAATCCCTTTATTGATATGGTACACGCTACTCATAGTCTCTTTCCCTTTGATTTTCGTAACCGCTTCTTTTCGATTAATGGTGTTCTCTCTTTTCTCGGATGCATACCTTGTAATGCCCTGTATCCAACAGGATCAATTTTCTTGATGCTGGGTAACCGCACAATTTTCAGTTCATGCTTTCTTAACTCAAATTCTTCCTTCGTTCCCTGAAACAGATTTTTTGCTTTGAGATCAAAACAGCAGATAAATCCACCGCACGGATGATCGTACAAGTCATCGATACTGAACTTATTTGAGAAATCATTTACATCCCTGCATTCCCACAGTCGTAAGTCCAGGTAGAATTTTGTTCCCGCCAGATCGATCTCTACAAGTTTCCTTGCCGGAAAATATTTCCAGTTCTCCGTGGAGATCATATTCCAAAGAATGCTTTGATAACTGTAACCACTACTACCAGGAATACGCATGATCCAAACCATGCCGCCGCTACTTTACCGGTATCATGGTCTCCCGCGTTCCATTTGGAATAGACTTTAATAGCGCCGATCAGACCCAGGATCGCACCCACCGCATACATCAGTTGCGTACCTGAATTAAAATAACTACGTACTTTCTGGTTCGCATCCTGAATACCAGCATTACCATCCTGCGCCTGCACGGTCACAAAAAGCAGTATCATTACAAGCGTCATACATACGCCTTTCCACATTTTCTTTTTCACGTTTACCGTTTTAATAAACAAACCTGCCCTGCACACTCTCGCACTCGGTTCTCCTGCACGGCAGGACAGGCATATTCAGTTTAACATTATGGTTTCCACAACTGCGTTAGTTCCTCTTCACTCAAATCATACGATCCATATCCTTCAACTACCTCTTTGATGTACTGCCGGACCGCTCCCCTGTATTCGGATTCCTGGATGAGAGGGTAGCTTCTGATCAGTTGTTGCAGCGAAAAAAATAATTCGGGTTGCGGAGTATTTTGATCAGCGGCAATTTTTATGATACTCCCAATCTGTCCAATTATCCTATTTACTTGTTCAGCTGGATCTATGCTAGAAGGAATGAATTCTCTTTCTGTTGTGATCTTTTGCTCCTTGCTTCGCGATATCAATTGCATCAATTCCCTGCTATAAAATATTTTTCCAATCACTGCGTAATACAGGATAGTAACTATTCCAATACCAACGATATAAGACTGCCAGGAAACTGAGGATAACATTAGATTGCTTTAAAACGGTTATTGAAAATTTCCGAAACTTAACCCCAACGAAAACCCAAACGAATGCTGAAAAGGGGAGACGGCCGCTACCGTCCCAACTGGTACGAGATAATGAAAGTCAATCCCCCAGGATTGATCGAGTATCAATCCTTTGTAGCCCACACCTAATCCAAAATATTTCCGGTTGCCCTTATATTTATTCTCTAGGCTCAGGCCACCGCGTAAAAAGAATTGATTCAGGTAGCCATATTCGATGCCAGTGCTAAGACGTATTGTTTTAAACTGGTCAGGTTCTGTGAAAGAAGAAAACATTCCTGAGAAAATTCCTTTATCCGTTGCATTAACAGAGGGAACCAGTAATTTATTCAGATCAATAGCCGCAGTTAACTGGCTTCCATCATTGTCATTTACACCAACATAGGAAACACCTATCCCTAAGTTGGTCGGCAGAAATGTTTTAGAGGCACTACCATCCACATTCAGTTTAGGGCCGATATTGTAAAGAACCGCACCCCATTCTATCTTTTGATTCTGATCACTTAAGCGGGCAAATTGATAATAACTGATATCGCCGCAAACACTAAATACATTTTTCGGTGCATCAGTAAACATATTCTGCCCAAGTAAACGTAAAGAAAGACCAAGCGAAGTGTTTTCGTTCACCTGCAAACCATAAGAAACGCCTACGTTATATTCTTTTGCCCGGTATTCTGAAATGGTTGCTCCATTGTTATCGCGTGTAGTCATTCTGCCAAAGTCAAGGTAACTGACAGATAAACCAAGGGCTGATGTATTGAATACATTACCGAGATAGTTCAGGTTAATAAACCGGGTATCATTACTAATGGATTGCAACCACGGTGTATAATTCACAGCAACCTGATGAAAGTTCTGCATGAAAGCAGATTTTGCCACATTATACCAGACCTGTTGATTTTCTGTGGCAGATGCGATCCCACCATCCCCCATCGCGAGTCCCCGGCTGGATGCAGGGATACGCAAAGAAGGAAAAGCTGTAATGACAGGCGCAGGTGACTGTCCACGCACGGCACTACTCAGCACCAGCGCAACAAAGAATAATTTTCTCACGGTATCTTAATTTTAATAGTAGTTGTATCGGATAATTGCAATAGATCATCTGTCGCATATAGTGAAACAGTTTGTTCACCACGTTGATGAAAAGTCCAGTAGAAAATAGGCTGAACTGTATGCATCTCATTCCCATTAATAATAAAATGATACGCAATGATCTTCCCATCATTCTTGACGCAACCCGTTGCATCAAACTTATAATTCCAGTTATCGACTTGCACACTATCAACGAACACTGCAACCAATGAAGATTTTATTTTTTGATTAGCTTTACAATCAATGATCAATTGATTCGATGTTGTCTTTCCAAGCTGGTCGGTCAAATAAAAATCAACGGAGTATATCCCCGGCTCATCACAACTGACGAACAAACCCGTACTGTCGTTGGCAACGATTACGCGTCTGGAATCGGTGAGCAAGACACCACGATACATAAAATGAACTTTGCCACTGGTGTCGCTGTATTCAATATTCATCTGGTGTGTTGCAGGTGTACTGTGCAGCCATAACTTGCCTGTGCCATTTATGTTCAGGAAATCTTTTTCACGCACTGTGATCGTATCGGAACTAAAAAACAACGACGGTCCCGGTGCAGAGCGGTACAATGAATCATATTTATCGCTGCATGAAAACAGCAGCATTAAAAGAATTAGGCAATAAAATATTTTTTGCATGGTTAGTATTTAAAAATTTTATCAGAATGTTTTTCGCCGTTGTAAAAGCCGGTAATAAAATAGGTCACATATGAAGCCAGTCCTTCCAGCTTATCTAGCTGAAACAGGTTCTCTCCTTTTTTTCCGCTGAACTGCCATGAACGAACCCATTGGCCTAATGCAGTGAATAAATCAATTCTTACCGTTTCATTTCTTTTGAGAATCACAGATAGTTTTAATTCATTGTGAAAAGGCATGGGAAATAAATTCCAGTCTTTGAGATTACCGGTCCATGAATGGTCGGGGATCTTTACCGAATCCATTGCTCCTATTTTGAGTGAAGCCGTAAACTCTGTTGCACAGTTGCGTTCACTCACAGCCATCACTTTGACGAGTACACTATCCGCGCGTGTATAAAAGGCTTGATTAATTTTATTTGAAAAGGTGACAGCCTTATGGCTGTCACCTAAATCCCATTGGTAGGTGGCTGCACCTGTTACATCGGCCACCAGGTCCGCCTTTCCACCGTAAGGGATTTTATTGGGGGTAATTGTCAAACGACCTGCCGGGAACTCAGTATCATTGGCGGAAACGATAACCTTAGCGCTATCGAAGCAACCTTCTCTTTTAACCAAAACCTGATACTGCCCGGCAAACGCCGAAAAACTTTTTCCGTTAAATACTGAATCACCAATCGGCGTATCTGTCCATCGGTATACCTCAAATGCCCAGTTTTCGTTTGAAGGTGAAACAACCAATTTTGTTTTGCCATCCTTACATACTTTTAAATAACCCGTAATGATCGGTGTTGAGATCGTACCTACTGTGATCACAATGGTATTGGACAGTGCTGACGCATTACAACCATCAGAAGATGTTACCATCACTTTGTAACTGCCGGGGAGTGTAATGTCCAGTGTCTGCGCGGTGGTCGAAGTAAGCACCACACCATCGCGGTACCAGGTATAGGTAAACCCTTCTGACCAATTGGATATCGTGAGTTGACCTGTTTCACCATTACATAAATGGCTGTTCGGTGCAACGATCGCTGCTGCCACAGGTAATGGGTTAACAACAACCGATGCGCTTCCGTTTGCAGGGACAGTACAATTGGTAATACTGCTTTCTTTTACGCTAACCAAACTATATATATAAGTTCCTGGAGTAGTCACAGGTACATTAACAGTAACACTATTGCTGCTAGTCGTCGTAACCATTTGATCAGCTCCGCCATTGACCTTATAAGTAAATGTATATGGTGCAGTGCCGTTGTTACCAGCAAAGGTGATGACGCGCGCGCCTCCGTTCTGGCACACACTTGCATTACCTGAAATGGTAGCCACAGGCAAGGAATTAACAACAACCGTAGCATTACCACTGACAGAATTAGCACATACCTGCCCACTTGACTCTTGTACACTCACCAAAGAATAAACAAAACTTCCTGCAACACCGGTTGGTGCTTCAACTGTAACACTGTTTCCGGAATTGGTAGTTACGGTTTGGTTTACGCCACCATTAATTTTATAGGTAAAAATATATGGAGCCGTGCCGGTGCTACCTGCAAACGTGATCAAAGGATTGCTGCTGTTCTGGCAAACCGTTACTGAACCCGCAATCGTTGCAAAAGGCAATGGTTTTACAACAACCGTTGCATTACCGCTGGCACTGTTTGAACATCCGCTTGATGCACTCACGCTTAATAGTGCATAGGAAAACGTTCCCGCAACGCCGGTCGGTACAGATACTGAAACACTGTTCCCGGATGTTGTCGTTACTGTTTGACTTGCCCCGCCATTTACTGAATAAGTAAATGTATATGGAGCTATACCGCTTACACCATTAAAGGTGATCATCGGCGAAGAGCTGTTTAAACATACCGTCGTATTGCCGGTAACATTAGCAGAAGGTAATGCACTCACTACCACAGTTGCTGAACCGTTTGCCGCATTCGTACAAGCCGTGCTGCTGGATTCTTTCACACTGACAAGCTCATAGGTAAATGATCCTGCAATATTTGTTGGCGCATTCACAGACACACTGTTACCACTTGTAGTTGCCAGAGAAAGTGTTGATCCACCGTTGATCTTATAGTAAAAAGTATAGGGTGACACGCCCCCGCTTCCGGTAAAGGTCACAACAGGATTTGTCCCATTCTGGCAGACTGTGGTTGAACCCGCAACTGTCGCAGTTGGTAACGCATTCACCGTGATTGCAGTAGCAGCAGAAGTAGCCTGGCAACCATTGGCATCGGTTACGGTTACATAGTAACTACCTGATGAATTAACATTGATACTGTTACCGGCAGCACCCGTGTTCCATAAATAAGCTGAGCCTAAACTTGAAACAAGTGTCACAAAATTACCAGCGCAAAATGTTGTTGCTCCTGTTGGATTAATCACAGGAATGGTCACTGTATAATAACCCACAGTAACCGTTGCAGAAGTGGCCGCGCAACCATTCTTGGTAACCGTCACGGAATAATTACCTGGCCCAACGGTGATTGTTCTTGTCGTTTGACCGGTGTTCCATGAATAGGTATCATATCCTGCACCCGCATCCAATGTTTTAAGTGAACCGGGGCACACAAAAAAAGAAGTTCCCGGCGACGGTGTGGGGCAAGTAGCAGAAGTGATAACGACTGTATTGCTGATAGGGCTGTTACCACACACATTGGTAGAATAGGAATAATAATTTCCTGCAACTGCTGTTGTCATGGAATTGCCTGTCGCTCCATTTGACCAGGTGATGTTCGTACCATTCGAACTCAAAACCGCCGACTCCCCGTTGCAGAGCAACTGGCTACCGGGGGGTGTAACGGTTGGTGCAACAGGACGATTCAGCGTACTTATGATAATGGTATTACTTGTTCCGGATGTTCCGCAACTATTGGCTGCAGTCGCTGTATAATTTCCTCCTGCATTGATCACAATGTTCGGCCCTGAATTAATAGGTGTTCCGTTAAGTGACCAGATCGAATTAGCATTGGAATATAATGTTGTCGATGCACCATCACATAAAATGATGGGGCCGGTCGGCGTAATATTTGGAGGAACCGGTGTCGAAGCAGTTGTAAAAGAAACAACATTACTATAACCGCTTATCCCACAACCATTGGTCTGATAAGCAGAGTAACTACCGGCAACACTCACGGTAATACTGTTACCTGTTTGGCCATTGCTCCATGTCACCATTCCCTGTGGTGATACCGCGAACAGGGTGGCTGTAGCACCATCACACAACTGTGTGTTTTGATTGGTAGCGATGCTTGGCGCAGGTGGCGCACCACCGGTTGTAACCACAATTGAATTGCTGTACACGCTTGTTCCACACTCATTTCCTACATAAACATAATAGGTTCCGGCAGTGTTGACCGTGATACTTGTTCCTGTTTGACCATTACTCCAGTAATAGGTTCCGGATGTAGGCGATTGTACACTGATGGTAGTAGAGGCTCCATTACAAAGCGCAGTTCCGTTACTGCTGCTGATCTCTGGTCCGACCATATTATTGATCGCTGTAATGGTCACAATAGTACTGTTTGGCCCCTGCCCACAACTGTTAACCTCGTAGGCAAAATAATTTCCCGGTGTATTCACGGTGATCATATTGCCGGTCTGTCCGTTACTCCAGTGAATGATGCCACCGGCCGAAGGAGAAGCATACAATCCTGTCGATCCGCCGTTACATAAAACACTTTGTGGGCTGGCAATAACTGAAGGCGCAGGAGGAATCGAAGAACCATTGATAACGTAATCAAAACTTACTTCTTCAGCTGCATTATTACTGATACCGTATGCACTGATCGTAATTACATCCCCTGGCGAATAATCACCGGTGAAAGAAACATCACCTTCATCAAAGGTCTGGCCGTAACCGATCACCGTTCCGGTATTAATGCTATACATGGTTTTGTAATTCGTACTTCCGTCTTCGTTCCTGTTGACGATATGGTAACTCACTGTCACTTTACCGGTCGCACAATCATAGGTACCGGAATTCATAGAAAGCGTGATCTCGTTTACACCGCGCCCCGCCCGCGCCATTGAAACAAAACAAACCATACAACATAAGACCAGCCACCACCTGCTCTTCAGCAGCTCCATTTTTTTTAGTTGCATATAAATTGTTTATTGATTGAAATGATAAGTGAGACCTAAGCCAAAAACGAACTGCGAACTGCCAAGATCTCTTTTGAACAAAAATTTCTGATTAGTAAAAGCGCAGAGGCCAAAAACATCCGTTAGAAATAGTTCAGCACCTGCTTCGAGACTTATTCCATAATTGACTCTCTCTGAGAATGAAAGATTAGCATACACCCACGATTCTGATTCAGTATGAATTGTAGGCCCAACGCCAACACGCATAAACGAGAAAGATTTTTCTACCATAGCATCGATTCCAAACGCGGTATAATTAAGTCCATGTTTTCTTGATCTATCCAAAAAAGCCTTAATGGAAAAATCAATGGAATAATTCGTTGGCTGTTGGTATCGCAGGGCAACATAACTACTAGGTATAAGACTGCTGCCAGTCCTCAATTCGACTGACTGTGCGTTTGATAAAAATCCCAGCAGTACCAGTAAAAAAATTAAACTGACTTTCATGGCGTGAATGTTTAATTGTATCCACGTATTTCTAAAGAAGCATAGGTGGTAGTAACCATTTTGCATGAAGAACAGGAACAACCCACATCGATAGTTCCATCGTTGTTGATAATGGCTTTTACCTTGCAATCACAGGAACCATCCTGGCAAACAGTAACGGAGCCGCCACCATCAACCAGGTTTGTTTCGGTTTCTTTTTTTACAACAATGCTTTTACTGCCTTTGGTAGAAGAATAAAACACGAAAGCAAACGAATTCTTTCCTGATTGCAGGTATGAAACGCGGTCAATCGAAATAAAATCACCATCCAGTCCCAACTTTTGGATAGTTCTTTTGACAACAACAGTTATCTCATTGGGATCTTTAAAAAAGGAATGGTCGTTGGAAACCTTGCTGCAAGCCGCAGCAGAAAACGCGAGTAGGATGATCAACAGTTTTTTCATGACTAATTTTTTTCAAAACTGTCTTAATCATGAAAGCCTGTTCCGCTGTAATGTGTCCGAATAGATCAATGGATGTGCGCGATACGCTAACTCAATGTGTCAGATTTTCTAACTGTTTGTAAAATGCCTGGCGTTCGATAAGTATGCCTTCGATAACAATAACTGTTTCTTGTATTGGCATAGATGTAAGATTCAATTTAGGAAATCCTTCTACTAACTGTTCACAATAATCTGCCAGTTTGATAAGGTCATCTGTTTCAGGAACAGCACCATTGCAACATTGTAAAATTGATTTGAGACCGCAAATAGAGGCTGCCTCAAATTGTTGTAACAATAAATATTTTCGGCACTGCGAAAGACCCTTTCGATAAATCTCGATTCTTTCACTGATCTCTGTCTGGTAGCTTGTAAGATTGATTTGCATTTGGAATATGTCTAAAAAAACAGCGTGGGACATTTCACAAACCGCACTCGAGGTACCGCGAAGCACCTACCATACAGGAAAGCAAAAGCCCACGCCTTGACGGCGCGGCGCTTCGCTAAATCCTTGTATGGTTTGAAAGTTTCGCGGTTTTCGAGTACAAGAAAGCTAAACGCTGCTACTTATTTAATAAACTCTGTTATCTCAATAGTTCTATTATTATATTGTTCAAAAATAATCTATTTATGCCAACCATTTCTCAAAAATAAATCGGGCAATGATCTCATTATCAACCTGTTTAAGATCAAATTGTATCCTGCTTCCTGGATTGGCCATGTTCCAGCCATTTATCCTTTCTGTTGTGATCGGGATACCAAAACCTTTAGCAGTTGTCACTCTGGTAAATTCTCCGCTGTTGCTTATTTCCATAACCAAATCATTTCCCCTTTTCAGGATGCTGATAGCAATAATACCAGCGTTCCCATGCTTGATCGCATTTTCAAGACTCGGCTGCCAAAGAATAGGAGGTAAGTGAATTGAGCTATTTTCTAATCCCGGATCAATATGAATAGTATAATTGAATGCATGTCTCAATCGTTCGTTTGAAATGAAATTTTTCATGATCTTCATATCATCTTCAAAAGGGATCAGCAGTCTTTCCCCATGTATTAGTTTATCCCGTAAGATGCTGGATGCTTTGCCAATGTACTCGTCAGCGAGATCGTTTTGATTGTTTCGAATAAATCCGAGTAGTGTATGAAACATATTATCCAGCCAATGCGGGTCCAGTTTGTTTTGTTCCTTCTTATATTTTTCTATCCCCAGCGCAATTCGATGTTGTGCTATCTTCTTACGCCTTCTGGTAACGATATAACTCGTTAAAGCAACAATTGCGACACCCAAAAAAATAAAACTTAAAGTAGCCAAGGCTGTCTGCCACCAGAAAGGCAAAACATGTATTCGGTAGGTCTTGACTCGGCTATCTCCTTTATATCGGATCTCAAGAACGTAATGATGCTTTGCTGCTAGGTTCTTAATTATTAGCAAGTGGCCGGTTTCCACCCACTTACCAAAACTTTTGGTTACGCTGTCCACTATTCTGAATTCAATACAGGAGTCTTTATTCAGTAAATGATTGACAATAGCAAGCTCTGCATTTTTACCAGCCGGAATTTTTAATAGGCTGTCATCAATTAATGAAAATCCAATTGGTAAATGATCGTCATCATAAATAGCCTTTGCCGTCAGTTTAGTATTTAGGGAATCAGAAAAATCAGAAGTTCTGTATGCGTAAAGCCCCGGTCTCCAGTCAACACGTTTAAGGGTTGTTTGTTGAAGAATTTTATTTTGGCCTTTTAACCTGAATTGTATATTGATCTTTGACTGCACTGGTAAGTATGTATCAATCAGGGTTTTACTTGCAGGTACTGGCTTCCACTCTAGGCTTAAACCGTTTTGAAAAAAAACGCAGAATTCTATTTGCAATAGCTTGAGGCTATCAAGGCTTCTCTTTGTCTGCCGTATCAATGCATCTGCAAGAATATAGTCATTGCGTTTCGGGATGGATATTTTAATTCTATCCGAATGAAAAATGAATTCGCCCTTGTTAGGCGCACCTTTTGAAAACAAATTGGATTCGATAAATAAGGGCACTGTATCCCAATATAGGGCACTATTAGTTTTTACCGATTGACCAGAAACGCCAACAGTAAATAAAATAGATACTATCGAAAAAACAACTCGTTTCATTTACTTAAACCTAATGTCTCGTTTACGATTGTCATATACATTGCCGTAACCGGAATACGATCCCCACCGATAAGAAGCAATTCAAAACCGGTAATTGCCTTTGAAAATTTGCTGATGTACTTTGGGTTGACAATATAGGAAGCATGACAACGGATTAACCCAAACCCTGCCACGACCTCCTCAAACTTATAAAGCCCTTTGGAGATAAGGATGGTTTCTTTGTCAGTCATTTTAAAATTGGTATAGTTGTTCGATGATTGCAGGTATAGAATTTCATAAGGGTTGATAAACCGGTGACCCTTTGCTACTGGTAATGCAATTTTGTGATCCTCTTTGTTTGGGTGAGCAACTATATCAAGAAGATTGTCGATTTGAAGTGTAATATGTGACTTCTTTATTTTCTTCTCGGCTTTTAAAACAGCCGCTACGAGTTCAGAGATCTCAATAGGTTTTAAAAGATAGTCTAAGGCTGAACACCGGATGGCTTGTATCGCATATTCGTCATACCCGGTTATGAAGATTACTTTGAATTCATAGTCACCGAGAGAACTAAGCATATCGAAACCTGATTCCTTCGGCATTTGAATATCCAGGAAAACAAGATCAGGTTGACGCTCTATGATCATGGCAGCTCCTTGTGACGCATCAGTTGCCTCACCAATAACCTGCACTTTCTTACAGTATCTGACAAGCAGATTCCTTAAATGAACAATATTTTCAAAATCGTCATCAACTATTACTGCTTTCATTGGTTTCATTTTACATACCCGGCCACACCAAAGCCTGAACCCCTTCCGCAACCCCAATTTCTATGTACGCCAACTGGGCTTTCACAGAATGGGTTTGGAGTGCATTGTGCATTAGCAAAGCGAGTGGCTTATAACGCTCCCAATCGGCGATAAACGCCTCGCCGGTTTCAGGCAATCCGGGATGAACCTGGTGACAATCATATATGCGATCTGCAATAAGAAATGCAAGGCATCTGCTATTTCCTTTCTGATGTGTTATCAACAGCATATTGGATATTGATTAATTTCTATTTTTCCAGTTTGTTACCTTCTTTGGGAAACACCTTCAAAGGAAACCATGAGTCTGCTTTACTTAACTCAACCAAACCATAACTTAAAATGATCACCTTATCACCTGGTAGACCTTTGCGAGCTGCTGGACCATTTAAACAACACACGCCGCTTCCTTTTTTGCCCTTGATTAAATAGGTCTCAATTCGTTCACCGTTATTGATATTTACGACCTGTATCTTTTCAAACTCAAACAGCTTGACCGCATCTATTAATTCTTCATCAAGTGTTAGGCTACCAACATAATTCAAATTAGCTTCTGTAATTTCTACACCGTGGATCTTTGCACGTAAAATTTGTATTTGCATTACTTTCATTTTAAAATAAGGCAGGCAGCCTGGACAGGCACCCGCGTTACTGCTGTATACTACAACATGAGAAAATTGTCAGAATTAATTCCCCTTAACCAGTGTCGCTTTTGAGGGCGACACTGGTAATCACAAAACCAACAATTGAATCGGGGCGTAAGAAGACTAAATACCGAGGGTAGATACCACCCGGTCGCACATGAGAAAAAATCGAACTGTAATTCGCATTTTAAAAATCAGGTCGGGATGATAGTCACTGCCACAAGCATAAATATATACCGATCGCGTCTGTCTGAAAATATTTTATGTGGGTAGTCAGGTCTCAAAACTTTAAAATTTACTCCGTGATCAACAATAAAAATCAGATACTGTTTTATTAGTTGTGTACGCGGTGATCAAGACGAGGTGTTTAATGGAACCCGCATATTCTCAAAATCCGTTTTTGACAAACAATTCATCTATAAATAGAACCTGACGATTTACTATCAAGCCTGTAAAGATTATCTTGGCTCATTCCAGCCGCACACTAAACTTCAACGTTCTCGTGGGTAAACACTGATGATCATTACAAGCCATAAATTCAATGCTGCCCTCCAGATTGGTTTTCACTTTTTCTTTTAATACAACAGTTTGCACAAATTCGACTTTTGACTCAAAAAAAATCACCGTTACATCAAATGCTTTTTCATAACGGCGGACGATCTTGCCAATCTCCTCCGTTTTTCCCTCGAAACTCACCATAGGATTTTTAGAAAAAAAAATTTTAGTGGGGGAACCTCCATCTTCCGGGCTCGTCTGTGAAAAAATATGCCACGACGGCTTGGCTATAGCTTTAATGTGAATCTCATACCTATTTGTTCCCGTTTTTTTAACCGAGTTTTCCCAGGTGATGGGATCCTGCGCAAATAGCAACCCACAAACAAACAGTAAACTCAGAAGAAAAAATTGCTTTTTCAATATTGAAATATTTTAATTCAGATTTATGATAAGACTAATCAACATCGCTCAATACAAGCACCTCTCTCGGATACAAAGTCGTCACCAAATCGAGCCCATACCTTTTTAGTTCAAATCTCAATCTTTCGATATTGAACGTCGCAGTAGCTGCTGTACTTAATTGAATATCCATATTTCCTTTATAATTTGTCAGATCTATAAAGGGCATATCATTGATCTTTCCCTGTCGTGAAATTGATAACCAGGTTACAAGTGAGCTGAAGGGTTGATTAACCATAAACTTAACCGTGTCAGCGCTCATTATCCAAAAATTGGTGGAAGATTTCTCACCCTTTGTTTTTAATAACTGCCTGTTGGTACTGACCAGAGCAAGACATTTCACCATCTTCTTTTCAATCACTCCTTTTACGTTAAAATGCGTTACTAAGTCCCGCTGCATCCTTTGGTATAGCTTATCAGCAGCTGTCTCCGGGACCATCAATTCATAATTAAAACTATAGTTTGACTTCCATTCATCCATTTGATTGAAATCTTTCGGTATAACAAAACGGGATCGATTTTTAATGTTATAAATAATGGTATTTTCTGCGCTGAAATCGTGTTTCCCATTTTCATTGAACGCTGTCTCGTAAAGTTGGCCGATTGAAGCACAGTTTTGAGAAATCCTGTTTGGCTTCTCATTCCCGTAAGTATTGCTTGCCCCATTTGAAAAGGTAATGCCAGAGAGACAATGCATTAATAACGAATAAGATTCCAGCTGATCTATCCCCGTTTTAGTATAGATCGCTTCAATCGGAGTGTTGTAGGCATAATTCTTTTCATATTTTTTTTCTGACAACCTAAGATCATTGTTCTTTAAAAATTGCTCTATATGGTATTCCGTTGCGTTATAACCATCGGTTATGTACCGGACTATTCGTGCGCTGTCTATCCATACATGATGCGGCACATACATGTGGGGGAACACCCTTGACAAAATGGTATCACTTGTAGCAAAGGGTACCGACGGCATTTTAATGTGCTTCATTCGTGCAAAAAAACGGCTGGTTATTTGCTTGCTTTCCCGCGTAACAGTAATAATCTGAAGCCTTTCCTGGTATTTTTTTTGAAGTGAGTCCAGTTTAGGAAACGCGTCAATGCATGCACCGCAACTTGTCGCCCAAAAATCCAGAATTATGAATTTACCTTTCAGATCACTAAATCTGATCTCGTCAGTTTGAAAGTTCAAAATATCTTTTAATACAACATCAGGGCAAACAGAACCTATTTTTATTTCCTGTGCTCTTGTACAAAGCTGAAATATGAATAACGCAATTGCGATGAACAATAGCTTCTCCTTACAAAATGGCATTTGTTTAAATTTTTAGATGTTAAATGGGTACTTGGCAACTAATTAATAGCCTGGATTTTGGGTAAGACTTGGATTCGTCTGGATATCTGTTAACGGTATTGGATACAATGCATCAGTTGCTTGCCAGCTAGTCTTGATAGATCCTAAAACGGCATCAGCGCGGCCAGTTCGTTTTAAGTCAAACCAACGGTGACCACATTCGGCAAAAAATTCAATTTGCCTTTCATGCTCAATTGCGGTTACCATAGATACCTGTGATCCAGCAGAAGAATTTGAAAGACCGGCGCGTGTTCTGATAACATTCAGGTCAGTTTTTGCTTCTGCTATTTTATTTTGCATGGTTCTTGCCTCAGCCCTGATCAGGTACAATTCCGGTAAGCGAAACAGGGTATTATACTCCGTGACTGCGCTGCCGCTTCTCACCTTATACTTAAATGGATAGTAATAAACTACACCGCTGACTATATTGCTTTTTGTCCATGAACTCAATCTTTGGTCACCTGTTTCAAAAGAATTCATCAACTGCGCGGTCAAACCATAGGCAGGCCTGACAGTAGCCGAGAAAGGAATAAATGTAAGACCGTCAGCCGTATTCAGAAAGGTCAAAACAGGCATTAATTGCCAAATCACCTCTGTACTGTTTGCTACAAAAACATTATTTAAGCCCGAGAGACTGTAAATACCGGAATTGATAACAAGCGAGGCTGTTTGCTCTGCTGCTGCCCAATTTTCCCGATATAAATAAACTCTTGCTAAAAGAGATATTGCTGCCCATTTGTTTGGTCTGACTTTTCCCGTTGAGGGATAGTCGTTTCCTAATAAATTGCTTGCCTCCTGTAGTTCAGTTTGTATGCTGTTATAAATAGTCGCTTTTGGTACTCTTGCAGCAACTGAATTTTCCTGGTAGTCGGTGGTTACGATATAGGGAACATCACCAAAAATGTTAATTAGGTAAAAATAACACAACGCCCTTACGAATTTAGCTTCCCCCATAAGCTGATTTTTTACCGCCATACTTAGTGAATTGGAATTCGACAATCCCTTTAGTATGGCATTCGTTTGGTAGATATAATTAAAACTTCTCTTCCATAAGTCAAATTCAATTATAGTATTTTCAGAGTTAAGTGTATTTTCCGTGAATGATGAAATGGTTGCATTCGGATTTGTATTAATTAATTCATCCGCCGACAGCGCGGGGTATAAAGTAATTCCGGAGTTTAGTATTCCGAAATTTTGTATCATCATAGAACTATACAATCCATTAACGGCTGAGGTTGCAGTCGCCTCATCCGAAAAAACGGTAACAGTAGCCTGCTGGTTAACAGGAATAGGTACCTCAATAAATTTTTTGCATGATGAAAAAGTCAGGCAAAGCACTATTAATTTGCTTGCAGAAGAATATAATAAGGGTCTGATTTTCATGTTGGTGATTTTAAAAAGTGATTTGAACTCCGGCAGTTACGGTACTGAGTGGAGGAAGAATAAATAAGTTCTGAGTTTCAGGATCGGATCCTTTAAACTTTGTTATCGTGAAGAGGTTTTGCCCCTGCAGGTAGAGCCTGACATTTTGGACGCTTAATTTTTTCAGCACCGGTGCTGGCAAAAGATAGGACAGCGAAACATTTTTTAATCTTATGAAAGAAGCATCGCTGAATATGCCGTCAGAGTTTGAAAAATAATATTGACCATCGTATGCAGCCGTAAAAGTCTGGGTCAATTGCTGAATGGCATTTTGGTTACCCGGAACTCGCCAACGGTCTAAGAATACAGAAGGTAAATTATACATTCCACCCGGCGTAAAATTATAAATCGGGTAATTGTTATAATTATACCCCATTTGCTTTTTAAATTCTAGGAAAAAAGATAGCTCCCAACCTTTAAATTCAAACAGGTTATTTATTCCGCCGTAAAACTGGGGATCAAGATTAACGGATGGAACATAGTCCTCGATACCAATTGAACCGTCTTTATTTACATCTTCAAATTGATAAATACCAGTTGTCGGGTCAACACCTAGTAAATGATATCCATAATAAGTGTTCAAAGAATTGCCTACGACATAACTGCTGGCATACGATGAAGTAGCTAAGCCTGGAAAAGAAACCAGTTTGTTCTTCGGCAGGGTAATATTTGCTGATGAACTCCATTTAAAACCACTCGACGAAATGATTTTCGTATTCACACTAAACTCAAGCCCCGAGTTCACGACTATTGCAGGAAAATTTTTGATGATACTGGAAAACCCGCTTTGCGCCGGGAGTCTGTAATTGATTAACTGGTTATCGCTTTTGTTCCGGTAGAAACTTCCGGAAAACAAAATGCGGTCATTTATAAAACCAAGCTCAACACCGAATTCCAGCTTTCGGTTTACTTCCCATCCGTAATCAGGGTTCAAAAGCCTTGTCGGCACCAAAGAGCTACCCTGGTAGCGGTAAGGATAATTTGACCAGACATCAAGGTATTGGTAATCACCTATCTGATCATTACCTGTCGTGCCATAGCTTGCCCTGACTTTCCCAAAACTCAGAACGCCGGTTTTATCTTTTAAGAATTTTTCATTGGAAAAAATCCACGCCACGCCACCTGCCATAAAGTTGGCAAATCGTTTTTCCGGTCCGAAACGGCTTGAACCATCCCTTCGCCCCGAAAAGTTGAATAGGTATTTGTCTGCATAATTGTAATTCAACCTGCCAAAGATGGCGCCGTATTTATACTGTGTAATCCCATCAGTTACCGTCAGACTGGTTGCTCCTGCTACAGATCCGAGCATTGCGTCATTAGTATAACCTGACGCCTGGATGGTCAATCTTTTGTTGACAATTTCCTGTAGCGTTCCGCCTAATAGAAACGAAAATTTCCCTTTGAACAAATTTACATTGTAAGCAGCCTGCGGCTCTATAATCCAGCTTTTAAATGAGTTATTACCAAAAATGGCGCTTCCACCAAATGAAGCCTGCGGATTTTGACTTGATTTCGGTATTGACGATTTTTCATCAACCAATGTTGTATTGTATCCCAAGCTTACTTTAAGAGAAAGTCCGGGTAGAACTTCATAACCAATTTGCATATTGCTCAACAGGTTGTCAGTTTTGGAAACATAACCTTGCTGTAGATAGGCCAATGGATTTTCAAACGGGACACCACCCATCTCCCATACCAACTTTCCGGTGCTGTCCGTTAAGGAAGGTAAATTAGGGGATAGTGTTTTGAACGAAGTGTAATCATTTAGAGGTAAAATATTTTTATCCGTATTGTAAATGGTACTTAGATTAACGGTAAACCGCTTGTCCGTAGAAATGTGATTAAGGTTAAGTGACAGGGATCCTTTTTTATATCCCAGCTCTCCGGGAAACACGCTGGATTCCTCCCGATAACTTCCCCCAATTAAAAATTGCGTTCTGACATCGCCGCCCGAGATCGAAGCCTGCATGTCTGTGAGGCTGGCAGTATTACCTGTAAAAATCTTTTTGAAGTCCGTGTTCCGGGTCGTATCCCATATCAATAGATCAGGAGCGCTGAAAATATCCGGTGCCACACCATCATTATTAAATGCCTCTCTACGCATGGAAACATATTGTTGCGTGTTGAGCATGTCTGATGTTCTGGTGGCTTTGTTCATTCCATGATTGACATTGATGCTTATTTTGGTTACTCCGGCTTTACCCTTTTTTGTCGTGATAAGCATTACACCGTTTGCACCCCTGCTTCCATAGATAGCTGTTGCATCCGCATCCTTTAACACCACAATACTTTCTATATCAGACGGATTAAGACTGCTCAACGGGCTTAATCCCTGCCCGGCATAAGAAGACAATGCAGAAGTTAGTTGATTGACATTGTTATTGTTTGCCGCAAAGGGTACTCCATCAATAATGAACAGGGGTTCCGATCCCTGTGCAATTGAATTTCTCCCTCTTATCTGAACATTTATTTTGCCTCCTGTTACGCCGGTACTTTGAGTTATTACCAGTCCGGGAATCCTACCAGCTAGTGTAGCTAATATATTGGGAACGGGCTGCCTACTTATTTCATCAGAACTTATCTTACCGACGCTCCCTGTATTCAATTTTTGCGAGGTTGAATAATATCCTTTGTTTACAACAACATCCTCCAATTTTGATATTTTCGCTTTTGCTACTAGATTAATCTCCTTCCTTCCATTTACTCCCACTTCACTTGTCTCAATATTCACTGCGCTAATAATAAGCGTAGCCTTGTCATCAACACCTATCAATGTAAACTCACCATTTTCATTTGTTGTTGTTCCCCTATTGGTCCCCTTAACACGCACACCGGCTCCCACAACAGGTTTACCATTCTCATCCTTCACCATCCCGTGCACATCAACCGGCGGGACAGGCACTACTTCGTTCGCACCGTTATCTTTTTTTTGTGATGGCTTTTCTTTAATGATGATTGTTTTGTCAATAATCTCATATGTGAAATTCTGATCACGAAAACATTCTTCGAGTACGCTTGCGAGAGGTTGCTGTTTTACAGCGACAGTCACAGGTTTAGCGGTGCTGCCGAAGCGATCATTGTAGACGAAATTGTAACCGGTCTGCTTCTTGATTTCAAGAAACACTTTTTCCAGTGAAGTATTTTTCACTGAGAGCGTTACAGTTTGGGCGAAGGTCCTGGCGGAAACCTGAAGGCATCCGGCGAGGATCAGAATGGTGGTCAGCTTCATGATCAGCCAGCTTTTAGGGTTAAAAAGTGCCTGATAGCGCAGCACTTTGCAAAGAGCAGTCAATTGCATAGATTTGGTGTGTTTGGGTTTACAATGAGTGTCCGTCAAGACTATTATTAGTGACCTGAACAATCTGCCGTTCCGGGGCCAAATCCGGGACGGTTTTTTGTGTACGCCACTTTGCTATTATAGAATCCCTGTTTTGTCAGGGTTTTACAATCACTTTTTTACCCTCTATCTCAAAATGCACCCCGCCTGATTTTTCCATGTACTGCAAGAGTTTGGAAATCGGCAGATCCCTGTCCACATTCACAGTAAAGGTTTCATTCACCTTTCCCTGGTATTCAACTTCTATATCATACCAGCGCATCGCCTGTTGCAGAATGGATTCAACCGTGTTGTGGCTGAAATAAAACTGTCCATTCTTCCAGGCAGTTTCCTGCGCAACATTCGCCTCGATCACTTTTTTTCCATTGAGTTGCTCACCCGGTTTCAGGGTAATATTTCCGATCTTTACAATACCTTCTACGAGTGTTGTTTTCATCACCGGTTCATCTTTGTATGCTTTCACATTAAAAGTGGTTCCGAGATCTTCTATAACCTGGCTTCCTGCGTTTACCCTGAATGGTTGTGCTGCATCATGCTTTACTTCAAAATAAGCTTCACCTGTCATGGACACGGAACGCTCAGCACCTGTAAATTTTGAAGGATATCGTATAGAGGACCCTGCATTTAACCATACCATAGAACCATCAGGCAAAGACAACTCTTGTGGCTTACTTCCAATTGGATTGGATAAGGTTTGATAAATAACTACTGTTGTATTACCGTTGTAAGAAAGTTTGTTATCGCCTGTCTTGAACGCGCCAGCCACACCAGCTTTTTCCAGTGACCCATTATTCAGATCACTTAAAACAATTGGATTCCCCCCGTCTATTGTCAATGTAGCTTTATTGGATACCGGCGCTGCTATATCGTTTTTATACGGAGAATTATTTTGAACAGACGCTGATTCCTTTGCAGACTTGTTAGTGAAATACAACCAGCCGCCTGCCGCAACCAATAACAGTACAGCAGCTACGGAAGCAGACCTTGCCACTTTCTTCCACATAGGCACTACGATTGTTTCTGCCGCCATCGGGATTTGAAGGGTATTGCTCAAACGTGATTTGATCCTTTGATTAACCTGTTCCTTAAGATCTTGCACATCAGCCGGAATCTCAACGGTTTCATCCGAAAAAGAATAATACCAATCATTCACCAATTGCTTTTCAGCTTCCGTTGCGTTACCGGAAAGGTAGTTTTGAATAGCAGCTTGCAAGTTTTCAGGTAATTCCATAATACGGTCGTTATAGTCAAGTGACGTGAATAGATATTTGCACCCACAGGAGGTAACAATTTTTTAAAGAAAATTTATTGTTGGGGTAATCTTAGCGCCTCTATTAGATGAAGAGAAGGGAGAAAAAATAATTTTTCATAGCCACTTTTAAGGAATGATTCCCACGATTGACCTGGTTTTCAACCGTTTTTACAGTCGTTCCCATTTCATCAGCAATCTCGCTGTTGGAAAGGCCTTGCAGTTTGAGTTGGAAAACGATACGGCATTTCTCAGGCAGACGGTTGATCTCAGATGCAAGCATGGCGGCCATTTGCTTGTCAGCCATGCTATCGGCAAGTGTATTTTCTACTACCTCGTTTTTGCGTTGCTCTTCAGTAAATCGCTCTTCAAGAGAGGCCCTGTCAGCAGCCCGTATGATCATATACTTAACCGCCGTAGCCATCCAGTTCTTAAAGGATTGAATGTTTAAGGATTCCCTGTTTTTCCAAAGACTGGTAAAAACATCATGTACGATATCTTCTGCCGCGCTAAGATCTTTCAAACGGTTAAACGCCATACCCAACAGCATTTCCCAATACCGTTCATAAAGGACTGAAAAGGCCGCATGATCCCCCCGTTGGAGCAGACGCACCAACTCCTGATCGGAGTATGTTGGGTAGGATTTCATTGCAATTCGGATTTGATGGTTTCACGATATAAATCTACAGGAAAAGTAATAATTCTTTAATAACCACCAATTTAAAAGGCAGTTAAAGGTCGGAAAAGGCTGCATCATCACAAATGCAACCGTCTAAATATCGGTGAATAAAATTCTATTAGAATTTGTATAGTTTTACACCAGTTTGGGTCTAACAAGGTAGCCGTCCGTCAAGCAGATTATCCTGGTTAATCCATCATACCGAAGCAACGTTGTTAGTCGCAATACGGCTTATTTTTCTCCCCCCCATTAAGACTGTACTCAAATTTTCATGGCATTTAATTTATACAACATGCAGGAACAAAATGGAATTACAAGTATTACACGGCTTGCTATAGCGGATGAACTAACAATAGGAAAATTGTGGTATCACGGCAGGCTAACGGAACCGGATTTTCTTTCCAGGCTTTTTGATTTGAACAAAATGCCTTCAACGGATAATCGCGCTGAATTCAATACAGCTTACAAAGACATCTACAAACATACCGTGTTGAACTACGATTGGGAACTAGACTGGATATTCACTGATCACAGGTTTAACCTTACGCATTGTACCGATGAATTATACCTACGGTTTCTATGTGAAACCGTACATCCTACGATAAGAACCAGCCCGGATGAACAGGAAAAAATGGTATCTATTTATAACCGCCTTCTCGGAGCGGATGACTTTGAAGTAATACAAACAAACGAAATTTCCGGCAGGCCTGTTTTTTCCGGCAGGAAGAAAACAGAAGGTGGCGCACTTCTATCAGCAAAAAAAACTGAGATCAAAAAATACCTAAATACAGATTACGTAAACAGCAAAATCAATTTAATGGTAGATGCCGTACAAAAAAACACGGACATCGCAATCGGCACTGCCAAAGAATTACTGGAAACAATCTGCAAATCAATTTTAAAGCAAAAAGGAATAGCGGAAGACCCAAATTGGACCTTCCAAAGACTGATAAAAGAAACATCAAATACGCTTGACTTTAAACCAAAAGACGCTGACGATCCCGAAGAAGCTGAACGATCCATCAAACAGGTATTAGGTGGCATCGCATCCATCGTTCATGGGGTTACAGAACTTAGAAATGCTTATGGAACCGGGCATGGGAAAGATGCGGATTTTAAAGGGCTTGAAATCAAATACGCAAAACTCTTGGTAGGTGTTGTTTCGGAAATCGCCATCATTTTCCTTGCTACCAACGGTGAAGCCGCAGAATTAGTGAATGAGGAACCTATATTTTAATAGATATAAATAACTGTTATGAATAATGAAACTCCCTCTTTAGTTCCGATTGAAAAATTAACGCTCGAATTTGCCAAAGTCAAAAACGAAATCAGCGAAGCGTATATAGCTGTCGGCATGACAACCGATAGTATGTATGACTTCTTTATTCGCAATGCGACGAATGCAAATAAATTCTCATTGACAACAGGTATTCACATGCCTACACCACCCAGCGTTCTGAAAAAAATAAAACAGCGCATGGATGACAATAAAATGCAGGCAGGTATTTATCTGGATGAATACTTCCATCCTAAGTTTTATCTTTTCAAATTGAATGAAGCCTGGCTTGCCTTTGTGGGATCGGGTAATTTCACTGACGGCGGTTGGTTCAAAAACAAAGAACTCTTCATTAAAATAACTGATCAATCGGCATGTGCAGATTTGAAAAAAACATACGAACAATGGTTTGCTGCTTCAGAACCACTAACAGACAGGCTGATAACTTTGTATGAAGAAACCTTTCCTGCCAATGAGCGAAGGAATAATGAAAACAATCGCAACCTTTCTTCATTGAAAGATGCCCTGCACAACAACTTCAACATTGACAACATCAATTTTGCAGGACAGTTTTTTAGTAAAGAACATCACCTCGCTTTTCAGCCCGGTAAAACACATTTAGACACTGAGGAGGTGCTGATGGAACGGACACTGGTTCGTAACAGGTTATATGATTTGAATGAAAGATTGGTTCCACACATTCCGCAAAACTGGCAAATCTATCATCATTATGAGCCAGAGCATATAGTCGCCCACATCGAAACAAATTTTCACCATAATGACAATGCAAAGGCATTATGGGTAGGTTACGGAAGAAGCCGGGAAGCACTGAAAAAATATGGTGAGATTGACACAACCCCTTTGAATTTTATGCGGATGCAGGTGATTGTCAGATATAACGATGTAGGTATTTGGCTGATGCCTGGTAAGGCCGGAGCAGGGCGTATGGATAGGGAATATTTTTCACGCAACATTCAAAACGACCAAACCTACCTGACTCGATTTTATACATTGTTAGCTGGACTTGGTGATCAATATTGGATTGACATAGCAGGTTCTGGTGAAACTATAAAAGCCAACTCATTTCAAACACAAGACACCCTTAAAGCATTTTTGTCAACCGATAACTGGCGACACTATTATTTTACCATCGGCAGGAATTATGTTGCCGGGTCAAACGAATTGACTAATGATCAGATTGTAACTACGGTAATTGATGATTTCAGCAAGCTATATTCTTTATATGAAATGATTAGGGACAAATCTTTTGGTTGACAACTAAATAAAATAAAAATGGAAAGAGAAGACTTACTCCATAAAATAGAAGAGATTGGTTTCAGATTACAAAATGCAGCCTTCCGCGACAGTGTACAACGGGAGAAAGGTGAATATAATTACCGCTATTATTGCATACCCAATAATAATAGAGACCTCGCCGGAACAGATTTCTGTTATGAAGATCAAAATGAGTTCATTCACTTTACAAGTCTTGACAATCTCTATCACATGCTTCAAAGCTGTAGTCTCAGGTTGTATAATCTTGTTAACATGGATGACAAGCTTGAACTGGAATATGCATTACATGATTTATCATTTCACCAAACTGATAAATGGATAAAAGACAAGGAAAATATTTTCTGTCTTTCCATGTGCTCGTACCCGGAAATAAATGATGATGAAACAGCCGAACACTTGTTATGGAAAATTCATGGACGAAATGGTGCTGGCGTGTACGTTCGGTTACAGGTGGAAAATAATTCAAGGAATTGGGAACAATATCATTTGTCTAAAGTCTATTACCATACCACAAATGTTCAGGCGATAAAAGAACTCCATGAAACAATTGATAATATTGAATTAGATCCTAAAGTATGCTGCTTTTTTAAAAACAGTATTTATAGTTTTGAACATGAAATAAGGTTATTATTTGATGCCAGAACCGAACACACTGTTACGGTATCTATTACCAAAGACGATAAACAATTATACCCAATTTTGATTGACGATAAATTGATTGACAAGGAAAATGTCAAATATGTAGAGCTGCCTCTTGCCAATCTTAATACCACCTTGTTATCCTTCTTTGGGATACAAGGTTCACGAAAAGAAATCTGCCTTCCACGTATCTCCATTACTGAAATCGTACTTGGTTACAGGTATTCGCAGGAAGAGGTGTTAAGAATTCAGGAAAAAATTAAATCGTTTATTGATGTTCCGGTAACACTTAGCAGGTTAAAAAAATATTATTAGTTGAACACATTATTGGGAAACGCAATTGGCAATGTCTAAAAGTATCCCAACAAAATAGGATTGATAAAACAAAATAAAATGAATCCAAGGGAAAAAAAAGAGATACTCAATAAGCTAAGTGAAAAAGCACTCAGACAGGAGTTAATGATACCCCTGCTTAGTAAAATGGGATATATAGCTCCTATAGAATATCATGGAACTGCTGAAAGAGGTAAGGATATTATCTGCTTTGAGTATGACAGATTAGAGCAACAGCGGTTTTTAGCAATCGTGGCTAAAACAGGGGATTTAACAGGTAATGCAAGTTCCAATTCCGGTTTAATAACCATCGTTAACCAGGTACAACAGGCGTTTGATAACCCTTATGAAGATTTGTATAATATGCGACAGGTTTATATCAACGAGGTTTGGATCGTTACCAATGGTAAAATTGTGAGCGGTGCACAGGAATCGGTAATCGGCACCTTGCGAAAAACAAACCTGGACAAGCAAATCAGGATAATTGGTGATGACAGGTTGATAGAACTTGTGGATAGGCATTTCAGTACCTTCTGGAATGCATCAGATGAGACAAAAGAAACCGTTGTCATACAGCGTGACAGGTTACTGGGTTTCATAGAATCACTACTAACTGCAAATAACATCGAAAGATCTACCATTGAATCCGTTAAGTCTTCCATACTGTATTCTAATTACAACCCCGATATTTCAAAAAACATCAATGGCCTGCATTTCTCCAACGTTACTCCTTATTCAATTGAATTGTCTGTGATAGATCCCGATTACGATGATTACATTGTATCCAATAGCTATGGCATCACCAGTAAAATTATCCAGGAAGCCAAAAAGCATTTATCCTACAGTTTTTGGGACATTGAAGAAACGATGGAACATGCTAATAAAATTTCAAAGTTGACTAATCCTTGGGAATTTGTAGTAGAAACACAATCAAATCTCGCAAGGAATTATCCTTTTGAAAAAGCCTATGGTGACGCTGCAGAATTTATGGATAAAATAAGTTATTTAGAAGAAGGCTTAAACGACTTAAAATACTTTAAGGCTTTTTTGAAAAAAAAGGGGAAACTTGATTGGACCAAAATTTTAGCTCAGTCAATATCCGAACTGTTGCCTGAGTTTGAAAAAATCATAAATAACAGCAAAGAAGACGACCTGATTATTCATTACCGAATTGACGAAAAAGAAACCAAAATAAAAATCGAATACAATTCATCCAGCAATGATATTGTTTTCACGACTAAATACAAACGTATAGAAATAAAGGGGTTTGGCAGAAACAAAGATGGTTCGTTAAATCCTGTTAAGGTTATGGAAGCGGCCTTACATCGTTTTAGAAAATATGTGGAGGAGTTATTAGAGTATGACGATGACAAATGGATAGATGAATACGTAGAAGAGTAAATCAAAAATATTTTAGTAAGCATGAAAGATTTTATGAGCCTAACCGCCGCCGAGTGCGGCGATGTATATAAAAACGTATTGGATAATGCGCTTCGCCACAAACGTATTGCAAAATTGCTCGCCACAGAAAAGGAATACGCGAATGCTATTTCTCATTTGATTCTTGGAAGCGAGGAATTGCTCAAAGCATTTGTTCTGTATATGGAAAGCCACGAACTCCGTCTGCGCCAGATAAAAGGGTTTCATAAACTTTTCTATCATCACAAAGCAAGGCATCATGTGTTCAAGGATTTGCTATCAGTCTGGTTGCTGACAAGGCCATTGGCGAAAGGTCTTCCATCACTGAATAAGCCGAAGGCAAATAATAAAGTGTCAAGATTTTTGGATAATATAATGGTGGCGCTTGATGTCGTACAGGTTGGCCTAAGCGGGTTGCAGAATTACTATTATTGGCTGGAAGCAGACAAAATCAAACAAAACGGGTTCTATGTTGACTTCCAGGACAGAGTGTGCTCTCCCGCTGATTTTGTACAAAATGATTTTCTTACTGCCAGTCAACAGATCGACATTTTATATACCGATATTGAAGAATTTATCAATACACTCAACAACATGTCAGCCGAAGAACGATCCGAATTTTTGATACTGATTGAAAAAGCGGATTTTGCCGAGTTACTCGAAGGTACCATCGCTGGGAAACATAAACTACCACCACCATTCCCGGAAAGATGATCACTGACCTCCAGTTTATAAGTGATTTAAAGATCCTATTAATTCGATCATAAATTGACCAGCACTAACTTTAGATAATATTTAAGCAATTCTCATTTGCAATACGCCAACAACGATAGCGGACAAAAAATCGGCCCAGGTTACTCAGGGCAGCGTGGCTGGTGCAGTCTATGCAAAAATGAAATGGTTGCCTGTTGCGGAGATATCAACATCGATCACTGGCGGCATCTCTCCAAAACCAATTGTGATAATTGGAAGGAAGCAGAAACACCATGGCACCGCAACTGGAAAGAAAAATTTCCCGCTGAATGGAGAGAAAAGGTAATTCAGCAAAACGGTGAATTGCACCGGGCTGATGTACAGACAGCCGATGGCATTGTTATTGAATTTCAAAACTCCTTTATTTCTGCTTCCAATATCCGTATCCGTGAAGATTTCTATGAGTACCTGATTTGGATTGTTAATGCAAAAGATTTTGACCGAAACATCCGCAAAAGAAGTGTGGTCTTAAGTAAGCTGAGAGATATCGAAGAAAATGAAAAGTCATCACTTTCTTTTCAGAAAGAAGAAATCACCGACACTGAAAAAAGGTTTGATGAAAAAATTAAAGGATACACACACAACATAGATCAGCTACGGTTCCAGCAGGAACAACATGAAGGTAAAATCGAAAAATGGAAAGAATTATCGTTGCAACTTTCAACCTACCTTGATAAGTTGATTACAGGTTGGCTTGAAAAAGAATATGACTATGACGACTACCGCTACCGTGATTTACACGAAATATTTAGCAATGAAAAAGAAAGGATAAGGGCCATACGGAAACAAAAAAATGCACTTAGTTCCCAATTGGAGCAGCCCTGTTCAAAACTGAAACAGATCAATGGTTTTGCGGATATAGAACTTGACGGGAAGAAATTAAAAATGGTACCGTTTGAACTTCTTCCAAAAAGCCAGTTCAAAAACATATTCCCTGTGTTACTCTCTTCATTAAATGGATTCTTCCCGGAATATATAAATCTTAACACAGAAACTGAGTTGTTGGCGCTGACCTATAAACAGAAACAATACGGCTTTGCTTTTGATGTATCGTATGCGGTAGGTAAATACCAGGCAGAGTTAGACAAGGCTAACCAGCAGATAGAAAAACTGGATACTGAAATCGCATCGTTCAGGTTATTGATGCAACCTGTTGCAACAGAATGGGTGGAAAAAGAAATTAAAAGATTGGAAGAATTGATAATACAGGGACAAAGCCAGGAGTTTAATTTGGAAATAACCCTTACGGATGCCGAACAAAGGAAAAAAGAATTGATAGATGGGTTACAACTGGAGCTTCAATCGTCGGTTCGCGATTCAGCAAAAAAAACAACGCAGCAAAGATTCGCGGTAATGAAATAACACAAAGGTCAATACCGGATGTATTGGAAACACGAACGCAAATCGTGGCAATACGCTCGTGCTCAATTATTTTTTGATACCAATGATGGATTTTTATGGGAGCGCTTAGATGATGATGGTGCGCAAAAAATTAAAGTAGAAGATTTTCTCAACCTATATCTCCCCAAGGGTACCACCACATAATATTTAATGATTCCCGCTCCCTTCAGCATCCGGCGCTTGAAATGCTTCAAAACCGGTCTTGTATTTCATTGCACCCTCATATATTAGTATATCGGCATTGGCTTCCTGGTGAGTTACAAACGGTATCAATTGTTTACTTTCTTCCTGATTGCTCATAGCGTCTGCTTTCATAGTCGTTCAAATTAAAACGCGTATTATTTTCGTAGCAGAACCGCGGGTTACGCCGATAATACCCGCACTTCTCAAGCACATCTTTACGCATATCAACCGCATTTTCCGCAGCCTGTCTTTCCGGTGTGCCTTTTTCGCTGGTCTGTAATTGCGCATAAAGAATATCGCGCTGATGATTTACAGAGCTTACAATCATTAATTTTTCAATTCTTGTATATAAGGTTGTGCCGCTGTGTTGCTTTAATTTTTCTAATGCCAGCCTGGTTGCTGAAAAATATTTGTGCCTGCGTCTTTGAGGATTATCAAAAAACAATACACCTTCTTTTAAAAATGGAACCAGCCATTTCGCTTCGGTTTCTGTAAAATTTGTTTTTATCATGCGTTAATTTAACTAGGTAATTATTTGGTTTCGGCATCCATTTTGACTTCCTGTTCTTTTACTTCCTCACCGGCAGTGGTAAATTTAAAATCGGGGTATCGCTCTTTAATCTTCATCATAAAATGAGCCATAACCGCTTGGCGTAAAACACCACCTTCTTTTGGGTCAACACCAAATCTTTTGTCAAACATATCCGAGGCATCGTCAACAGCATCGGAAAAAAGTTCCAGATGCGTTTCCAGCAGGTCATAATCTTTTGCTTTTTCTTTTACCTGTTCTTCCGCTTCAAGGTCATGGATGATCTCTTTTAATGCATCGCCAAGGGATTCAAGGATTTTGCCGTAAAAAAGGGTAAAGGCATACTCAAGGTTAAGCTCATTTGCTTCAACCCCCTGCTTCAAATAAGGTTGGATTTTGGACAGTTTACCTGAACTTTCCAGAGCCTTTTCCATGCTGTCAATTTCGAGATTGTGCATCAACTTGTTTCTCACCTCCATAAATACCACTAGTTGGCTATACTGTTCTTTGGTAAGTTTTTTTAAATCATAGAGGAAATCGACTTTCGACATAAAAGACAGGGCGCTCCCTTTATCGCCCAGGGTTTTGGCATCCTTTCTTGGTAGCCGTAGTATGACGGATAGTATATCCCCGAGCAGGTTTTCCAGTCTCAGGCTCATTGCCAACACCTCCGACCTAAGTTCAATATTCATGGTATTAAATGTACCTTGGATTTTTTAAAATAAGCCGATAGATGTACTTTTTAATTGATACGAATATCTTCCTGAACATGCTCAAAGAAGCAAAGGATGAATTCAGCCTTAACACGCTGGAAGCCATCATTATACAGGATAAGATTACCCTGCTTGTGCCTGAGATCCTCCAGAAAGAATGGACCCGGAAAAAAGGACAGACATTGACCCAGCTCCAGAAAAAAATCAAAGAAACCGAAAACATCACAGGCAGGACTGGCGAATCCCTCCCTTCTATGCAGCAGTTGAAGGACCGTGCCAGAAGAATTGACGGGATAATTGCCGCAGGCAAACCTTTTAAACTGACCCAGAAAGTCAAAGCCGCGACTATTGATGTTTCACTGGAAAAAAAAGCCCCTTTTCATGGCGACAAAACAAAATCTATCAACGATGCATTGTTTTTCTTCTCAGCCGTTTCTTACTTAAAAAGAAAAAAAATTGACAGTATCTATTTTATTACATCAGATCGCGATTTTACAGACGAAGCCAAAACAGAACCGGTATTGCATCGCGACCTTTTGCAACCCGGTATCACGATCAATTATTATAATTCATTAGCCAGATGTTTCAGCTATTTGCAACAAGTCCTTGGCAATGCAAAAGAGGCAACCGAAAAAAATCTCAATTACCAACTAAAAGTTATTGAGAAAAACCCGAATATTCTTGCCTACGTCTACGATGTACTTAAATTTTTGAAAGCCCGCATGGAGTTTACCCCAACAGAATTGTTGATCAGGATTGAACCCTTTCGTATCAGAGACATCAAACACCCTTATACAAATTACAGTCTATACTCCCTTGCGACAAATAACAAGGATTTGATAAACCTCTTTCAGCAAATCGATTTTAGAAACGCACCGCGCTTTAAACAGGGAACAGCTTATAAAAACACGAAAAAAAATCTTGAGCAACTGCAATTTATCACCAGGACATTACAGGAAAATCTCGTTCACCATATATCGATGACAACCGGTGTGGATTACGTCAGCATTGAATTACCTGAGCTTCCAAACTGTGATTGTCCAACCTGCCTGATAAATAGGCTCGAAATAGCAAGGGCAATTAAAGCACTGGCTGCTGACACTGATAAAGACAGGCTGAAAATCGCGCAGGCCTACTTTAACCTTGGGGTATATCACAAAGCTTTTCTTATCTATTACGAAAATTATAAAGCCCATGTCGCCAACCACGATTTGCTGAAATCTTATATTGAACTGTTCCGGCTAAAATGGAGTAATAATATTCTTTGGCGTGCTGAGCAAACAGAAACAAAGAGCATGAAAACTGAGGTGGATCTTATTGACACCGAAGAGCGCTATTTTCAATTCGCTGCTTCATCCGAATTTGAAAAGCAGGTGGCGAGCCTTTTTTTCCAAAACAATGTGCTTCGCTCCTATGCTGAATCAATTGCTGAAACGCTTGATAAAATACGCGACCATTACCGCATCCAACTTGGTGCCGGTCATAGCAGCAATAGTAATCTCAACCGATTGATCAATCTGTACCAGGAATTGACAGAGTATGTTTTTCAGAACCGTTTGCCTTATACGAAATTCACAGAGTTTGCTACTATGACTGCCCAATATATGGAAGGCCTGTTCCTTAGTTACGCAATGAATAGCAGGCAGTCATCACGGTTGGAAGCCATAACATCGGGACTTTTAAAACAACTGCTTTTGTTCGGCAATGCTGATCTGGCAGTCACTTTCTTTAACCGGTTCATCCAACAAAAGATCCGTTATGAAATCCCGGAAGGATCAGGTGATTTTGAAACCGCTACATCCAACTACCTTGAACACCACAACGACACATACCCGTTAATTGATCAACTGTCTAAGGCATCATGGGAAGCAAGGGATAACTATTTCAGGTACTTCTGGAATATCCTCGCGCTCCTTTCTATTGTTGATATGCCACAAACTTTTATCAAAGCCTGCGGAAAAAATATACTTGGGTTCCTTCCCGATATCTCTTATAGAGATCGGAGCAGGATCCATCATGTGGCAAGCTTTATTAAATCATGGGGACCCGTGATGGGTAAACAATGGCTCCAAAAAGTATTGCAGGCAATTCTGGATAACAAAGAACTCCACCAGTTCAATATTCTCAGTGCCTTTAGCGAACTGACAGAAAAATCACGTGACAGCTACATTACAACTGATAAAATGTACCGACAGTTGTTGCAACTTTTCGGAGAAGCTGATGCAATGATCAGGGGCGAAAATGAAAATGCGTTGTTTGATCTTTACCAGGCCATGGACAAAAAATACCGAACCAGTTTGGCCTCTTACATTGATAATCTTCTTGCAGAAAAATTTAACCATGAGCTTTTTTATCGTGCCTGCATCTATGATATCATTAAGCCTGAACCTTCAGCCTTTGAAAAATATCTTTCTTGTTTTGAGCGGCCTGATAAAAACACACTTGGTCGCAACCAAGTCTTCGATGAAGTAGAAACCATGCCGGGCTTAAACAGTGTTATCAATCTCTCACTAAAATACAAGCTGCCTTTGCCGGCAGAATTCATTATAAGATTTAAAGGCTTGTCGGATTATTATGACTGGCTGCTGGATATGGACAGTTTTGATTATGCGCTTTTCGATCCCTTGTGGATACTCAGTTATAATACGAGATATTATCTTGCCAAAGCATTTTCACAGAAACAGGTAGTTGGCGCTGTGAAAAAATATGTAAAGACCAATCCGCACCCTAAGCTTGCCAAATATTTTGTTCTCTATACGCAGCGGGCAGACTGACACCTATTCAAAAATATCTCATGGAAAAATGGTTTTGTAAAGATAATTACGCCTGTCGTTAACTTCCGTCATAGAAGCGCTACTTACTAAACCACCATTATAAATACTTTCATTTACTTCTTCAATAGATTTTTCTAATGCGGGCAGATGACCTGTATCGGTGGCAATGCTTCTGAATATACTCATGATTGGCGCTGTGGGAAAACCTGATAACGCGCGAAGAACAAGCTGTTTTATTTGTGCGTTAATGAATTCTCCCGACAGCTCATCTTTTTCTACGTGATCAATAAAATTTAAAATGACACCATAAGCAAACTTGATATTCTCCATCGAATGATATGATTCATACATCAGTGATAGGTACTTACCCCATTTCCACTCATTTGTAATGTATGGCCCTAAACGTTTATTGAACAAACGTATATCACTTGCTATTTTAACTTCCTCCGAAGGTTCGTAAACGGCTGTTCTAACGGAGGCCGCATCAAAATCGATTAAAACAGCGAAAAAAGTAAAATTGATCCCTATATCCGTAAGAAAAGTCATTATATTTCCTTCATGCAGATCACCGTGTCCAAATTTATGAGAATGGCACACCTCCAGTGCATTAATCAGTGATGGCAGAAACGTTTTTGAAAAATCATCCGCGATCAGCATTTTATCACCCTCATCCTGCAATTCCCACCAATCAAAAACCTGCTTAAGCGTTACCCCTGGAATAAATCTCGAAATAACTGCTTTATATTCAGAACCATCGGCAACAAAGGTCTCAACGGTATGCGTTGGAGCTATTTGGTTATGAATAATATTAGAAGTTAATTTCCAGGCCCGGCTGCTTCCAGAAGGAACTGTTCCTTCATGAAAGATTTTAATGGCAACCATTGTATCCCGCAAGATGTCATTAGCCTTAAATACGGATGCGTGTGCGCCTTCACCGGCTGGCAGGTCTGAAGGAAAACTATACTTATCAGCATACTTATGTTTGAACTGGTCAAATAACCTACCTGCAATTGACTCCTTAGTCTGCATTTTTTGTTTATTTTAGATATTACCGTGTTATTAGAGCAATTTACTCTTTATGGTACAAATTCACCACCACAGTTCTATTACTGAATTCGAAATATTCAATGATGCCTATTTTGTAGAGAACTATTATGCAACGGCAGCCCTGAATGGCATTTTTTCTTACCTGGCGAGCAGCCCTGACCAGCTTAAATTATCATTCAACATTACCGGGCAAAAAGACCAAAATATACTGGCCCTTGTAGTCGGCACCAACCCTGAATTGATTTTATTATACGGAACTTTTTGGAATAATGAAATGCTGACCCGGCTTTCAGAACTGATCAGTCTTAATCTAAATACACGTTACCAGTTAAGCGGACAAACACAACTGATAAAGGCTTTCCTTGCCCATAAAAAACAACGCTTTGAAACAATTACCGAAAAACTTATTTATAAATGCACACAGGAAAATGAAATAGAGAATAAAGCAACAGGCCGAATGATGCTTGCCGAGATGGGTGATATTAACCCGATAGCCATTATGAGCGAAGAGTTCCGTATTGAGGAATACGGTGACCGTGCGCCGGATACAGATATGCGTGCTAAAGTTGTCATACCCGGCATATACAACAAAAGTATTTACAAATGGGTTGACGGTAAAACGATCCGTGTCATTGCACAAGTGAATACTGAAAACGATTCTCCCATCATAGGTCTATTTTATACAGCGAAAGATAGCAGGAAAAAAGGTTATGGCACCGCTCTTTTGCATTCCCTGACGACAAAATTACTAAAGGAATATGTAGATGTCGGCCTTCAGGCAATGGCCAATAACAACACCTCCAATGCTGTTTTTAAAAGAGTCGGATACGAAGAATTTTATCAATGGATAAAGGTAATCACTCTATAAATTTATTCTGCCTGTTCCTTGAAATAACCAGGCTTGAGTGTTGTGACAAACTCAAATACGGCATCCGCAGATTCTAAAATCTGGAAGTCAAGGAGTTGTTTGAAAAGATCCTGGTAAATGGTAAAATTCGCTGCTTCCACTTTTTTTAAATGGATAAGTTCGTTTCTTATCTCATTTAATTTTGTGATCCGTCCATAAGCCTGTGCATTAGTCACCCTAAAATCAATACCTGTGATTTCAGGTACAACAAACATGATCTTATCAGTAAGATTCATCCATTCAACATCAGCCTTTGATTTTTCATTTCCATTTACTGCATAGACAGCACCCTCGGATAGTAGTTGATTGACAAAGCCTTCCATCGTCATCAGCATAAAAACAATGCCGGTTACTAGCGATTCAAAATAAGTACCAAATCCTTCAAACTCCTTTTCAGGATGCGCTCCATGCATATGGGTAAACTCCTTCTTCTTTATCTCTGCCGCTTCCAAATGCCCTATACCGATCTTATAATACAGGTGAACAGGATTTGGTTCCGGGAAAGCATAGAACTTCTTTTTTTCTTTGCTGGTGCGCATAACCGTAGAAACAAAAGGTGTCTCGCCAAAAGAGTTGATTACAATTACACCCTCACTTTTTTGTGCGATTTTCATTAGATCGGAATGCAACTTCGCCTGTACATCGCCCGGTAATTCACTTACGTCCACATGTTGCGTTGAAGCAACCTTTAGATCAAGGGCTTCCAGCGGCGTAAGTGGTTGAACTGAAATTTTTTTAAGCTTTGCCATCGTGAATAAGTTTTAGGCGGTTTATCGCCATTTCCAATAAGTCCATAAATGCGGGTTGCTTTTTTATAATAGCCATTTTAGGATGATACTCTTTCAAAGGGTTAGTATCTACTTCTGGATAACGCGTCGCTGAGCTGTGTTTAATAGTAAGCAGCGCACAATAGAAAAATACAGTTTCAACAAACCCGATTTTTATTGCCATTTTAAAAACCTCATCAATATATCCATAGACTTCCGCAGACTGTTCCTTATTCCTGACAAAATCAAGATATTCCTGCTGTGCCTGCTGCGCTTCCTCCGTCGGAAACTGGCCTACCCAACTCGCGAGTTCTAAAAATTTTTTATCTATATGCGGATAGATATTTTTGGGCAACTTTATTTTAATCTTGTCAATCTTTCGAATTTCCCTGATGATAGCACTCAGCTCTGTGAGCGACAAATCTTTCAGGTTTTGATTATTGAGTCCATCAATATGGGAAATGCCCTGATTCATTGCATTAGACTGGGTGGTTAGAATATCCTCGCTCAAAAAAGGATGCTCACTACCCTTCGGCAGTTTGCCCACCACAGTTTTTATCTCCTGTATCTTAACTTCCTGCTTCCGGAGGCTTTTCCGGTAGATCTTTAACTGATTATGTTGTATATCGGCAAGCTCCTCCGCAGTTAACAAGCCTGCCATGATAGCAAATGCTTTATTAGCTTTTTCTGATGCCTGCTGAAAATGGAAATAAGAGGACCGGTGCTTACCCTTATCATACAATATTCTCGCGGTTTCGATATCATCTAAAGCTATATCGAGCCATAATAAAAAATCGGTATTAAAAGCATGTTTCATAAAACTATTGCAGTGAGAAATTATTACTCACGTCTTTACTGTCACCATCCTGAAGGGTGACACGTTTAAAATATAAACTAACCGGTATTTCAGCAACTGATATCTGCTTAACAATAGTAATAATTTGTCTGATAATATCCTATCAAAATACAATTAGCTAATCCCAGGGATTAATAGTCCAGCTTTTTCGGATGATCCTTTTTTTTAAACAACTTTCCATCAGCTTTACTCCTTCCTCGGTGAGATATCTTGAATCATATTCGCCATAATAATGGTTCATATCAATCCGGTCCGCAGTACAGAAATACACCGCACCATAATGTTTTACCGCTTTCCTGATAACTGAGCCTCCCAGGCCTTTCCTTTGATAATCAGCATGTATTTCACAACCCGAAAGCCATTTTCGTTCTTTTTCGTCTTCCCTGAATTCAAATTCGCCAATACGAACATCCGCGTAATAGATCCGCCATGTCATGCTATCTTCATCAACCTCGATATTGAATGTAAATGGACTAATATACACGCGCATAAACTACGTTTTGTACACGCCAAAAATACCAAACCCCTTTGAGGCGGGAAAATCAGTATTTTCAAATTTATATGCCTACGCAAATTGAACGTAAAAAGAAAGAAGAGTTAAACTTGCTGAAAAGGTTTATTGCAGTTCACGGAGGTGGATTGCAGAATATGCATATTGCTGAAAGTGAGTGTCCTGATTTCATCCTTGAAGAAAACGACCGTAGGATTTCAATAGAAGTAACGGCTATCGTCAATCCAAAAGTGAAACAAAAAGAATCTTTACAGGAAAAGATCGTCAGGAAAGCAAAAGAAAAATTTAATCAGCACTATCTAGATGAACTTTACGTGCTTGTAAGTTTTTGCCATACACCTATTGTATGCAAATCAAATGAAATTGAAACCTATGCAAACCGGCTATATGATCTTGTTGAACATGTGTACATTAAACAAGGGATAAAAAACAAAAGCAGTAACCATTTTTATAAAGAATATTTCGACGACTCCTTTATTGATTCAATTGATATAACCAATGACCGGTTTGATCATTGGCAATCATTCGGGGCATACTTGGTATATGATGCAGAAGCGGGCTGGGTCAAAGAACGTATTCTGGAGAAAGAAAAAATAATGACAAAATATGCTTCCCATTTTTCGGAAAATTGGCTATTGCTGATAGCCAATTTGGGCGATGAGTCGTCTACGCAGGGCTTTCCGTTTACTGACTCACTTTGCCCGCAAACAACCTTTGACCGTATTTTTATTTACAAATACATGGATAACCGCATCCTTATAGTGAAGTAAATGCAGAATCCAATCGCATAGATCAACTCATTCTGTTTTTACAGGATTATAACAAAATAGATTTAAGTACAAAAAAGGCTTAACGTGTCCTTTAATTCTAATGTAATTCGTCAATTATGGAAGAACTTATTTTAACACCTGAAGAAATTAAACTGGTCACTTCGAAAGCCAGCGTATCCATATTGAATAATCCTGGGTTTGTTGGTCAATTCACCAAACATAAAACAGATATTTTCAGTATCTCGCCGTTTAAAAAATTAATATTCATTCAGGGCGATAATTTTACCGGTCTGAACCACATAAACATGCGCCACCGGTTTTTTACAAATGCGCATTCAAAAATGGCAGACAATTCTTTTGTTGCAACAAGCCGGTTTGGTAAAGACTCCGGCAAACTCTTTGACTATCAAAAAATATCGGAAGCCTTATATGATCCCAGAAATATTGACCCCAAGAATAATAAACCCGATCTGTTCGATGTATTCAAAGGAAAAGGTGATGATACCGGCACTGATTATAGGCTGATCTTATATAAGGACACCAAGATTGTTCATACACTATTTCCAATTGAGAAAAATAAGTCTAAGAAAAAATTTGAAAAAACAGACATCGTAACCCATTGGCACGATTTCAATACACTGATAGCTATTATTCCTTACTTCGATGCGGATCAGGTAATTCGTTACGGCATTGGTGTTACATGTGTTGTAAGCGAACAGATTGAAAGATGGGAGATTTTGATTTATGAAGATGGTAAGGTTACCAAACAGGTGAAATTAGGGGAGCAAAAAGTGAACTATATTTTCGATATTGGTACAAGGGTACAGCAAATAAATTTTGCAGACGTTTCCAAATTTGAGGCAATTATTGATAAAATAGAGCAAGGAGAAATTAGCTAATTACGGTAAAATGCGCCGTCAGGTGGTGCTGTCTCGAAGGTTTCCGTGAACGCATTGTTGGAAGCAAAAATATACGTTTCTCGTACTTTGTATCCTGTCGGGATATTTCAATACTTTCTGTAACAGACACAACCGTTTTCTTAGCTGCTGAAATACACCCAGTTTACTGGTGTTCACCAACCCTTCTGCATGAAATTGCCGCAGCACAATCATCTTTTCACATAGGTTAAGTAAAGCTTGAGATACCTCGGCTATCCCTAAAGCCAGGAGTAGCGTTTCTGAAATTTACTGTACATTTCTGAAAATTTACAGGCAATGTACCGTCAGGTTAAAAAATATATTAATGACCGGATGCCCTTCCCGGACGATGACCTGGAAAAAGCATTACTGTT
This sequence comes from Chitinophagaceae bacterium, assembly GCA_004297075.1. Classification (GTDB taxonomy): domain Bacteria; phylum Bacteroidota; class Bacteroidia; order Chitinophagales; family Chitinophagaceae; genus Sediminibacterium. The sequence goes on along the minus strand of SCVK01000396.1, from coordinate 73,188 downwards.
CAGTGATATTCAATATTTTAAGAAGGGTGACTATATCCTGCGCGCTGGAGAACAATGCAGGTTTATCGGGTTTCTGAATTATGGGCTGATCGTCAGTACCCTGATTGATGAAACAGGAAAAGAGATCCCATGTGGCTTTACCAAAAATGATTGCTTCTTTACATATACAGAAGGTCTTATTAATAATGCACCGTCACACAAACATTTTATTGCCCTGGAAGATTGCGAAATGCTGATGCTGCAAAAAGACAAACTTCCCTTAATTTTTTCCCTGAATCCGAAATTTGAAACATTGTTTACCAAAATGCTCGCCGATGATTTGCGCATTGCGTTGTTGGCAGAGCAAAATATCCGAATATGCTCTGTAGAGGAGCGGTACCTGCATTTTATTGAAACCTTCCCCGATGTTTTCAACCGCCTGCCATTAAAATATATCGCAGGGTATTTGGGTATTGAACCACCAAGCCTTAGTAGGTTAAGAAAAAGATTAATGAAAGGCTGAGAAATTAACCATGGTTAAGTTCTCACGATGAATACAACCATAGTTTTGATCCATAAATAGGTTACTATGAACTGGAAAACATTTGTATGGTTATTACTGGACAATGCCGATAAGTATTTCTTAATCGCAGGCCCCGCATTTATTATCTTTTATATACTCCTGCGAAAGAGAATAAGTTACAAAAAGATACAACCCGATTTCCCTAAAAGAACCCATTATGTAAGAGAGATTATTTTTTCTACCTTTTCTATAATCATTTTCTCGGTGCCACCGTTATTGATGTTGTATAGTGATACGATCCGTCCGCATACAACCTTTTATACCAGCATTGCAGAATACGGGTGGCTATATGCTTTTCTTGCTTTCCCGTTGATGTTATTGATACATGATACCTATTTTTATTGGATGCATCGGTTACTGCATCACCCGAAATTATTCAGGTTATTTCATTTGGTTCATCACAGGTCAACTAACCCGTCTCCCTGGGCAGCTTATTCTTTTCATCCATTGGAAGCCATTATGGAATCGTTGATCTTTGTCATTTTCCTGTTTACCATTCCGGTACACAGTATTCATTTAATGTTATTCTTTGTATTCAGCCTGGTGTACAATGTCTATGGGCATTTGGGGTTTGAATTGTATCCGAAAGGGTTTAATAAACACGCGGTCGGTAAATGGCTCAATACATCCGTTTGCCATAACATGCACCACCAGTATTTTAAGGGGAATTACGGGCTATATTTTACGATATGGGACAGGGCAATGGGTACCCTTAACCCAAATTATGATACGGTTTTTGCTGAAGTGGCCTCCAGAAAGGATCTGAAAGCCAAAATTGACAGTGTTGAAAATTAATTACATTTATCAGCCAAAACAACCAAAGATGGACAACAACAAACAACATTGGGACAACGTGTATAATGTGAAAGCAGAAGACGAAGTAAGCTGGTTCCAGACATATCCAAAAACATCTATGGAGTTTGTCGGTTTATTCGATTTGCCCCTTAGCGCAAACATCATCGATATAGGCGGCGGCGATAGCCATTTTGTTGATGCGCTACTTGATAAAGGCTATAAGAACATTTGGGTACTCGATATATCTGCAGCAGCCATCGAACGCGCAAAAAAAAGATTGGGAGAAAAAGCAGCACAGGTTCACTGGGTTGTTTCTGATGTAACAGAATTTGAACCGGAAGTTTCATTTGATTTCTGGCATGACCGCGCGGCTTTTCATTTTCTCACCACCGAAGAAAAAATATATCGCTATGTGTCCATTGCAGAAAATGCCATCAGGCAGGATGGATACCTCATCCTTGGGACCTTTTCAGAGAATGGCCCGAAAAAATGCAGCGGTCTTGACATCAAACAATATTCTGAGGCTTCCATGTCAGCAAGATTTGAGATAGCATTTGAAAGAGTTAAGTGTATTCTGGAAGACCATCTCACACCATTCAATACCATCCAGAACTTTCTTTTCTGTAGTTTCAGGAAGAAATAACCCAGTGTTATAGATTACGAAGGATTACAAAAGATACTTGTTGATACAAAAAAATTCCATGCTGTTGACGGCACTAGCTGGCATTTTAACGATACAACGATTACGATCAATAACATACCGGTAACCCAATATCTCCTTTACCTCGAACGCCACACCGGCGCTTTGGTTATCATGAATACCCATCCCCTCGAAGTTGCCGAGGATTATCTGGTATCAGTTCAAGGTGAGGAAGGTAATTATACGCTTGTCCTCACCCCCAGGGTATCGAAAGAAAGAGTGATTATTCTTGAACAATCAAAATGAGCGGTAAGGCAACCACGAGAATCCAAAAAAGTAGTCCAAACAGCAGAATAGCTAATAGTACAGGCATAGAAAAGGTTTCTTAACTGGTTCATAAAATTGCCGGTAATTATCCTTTGTCTGGCATTTTTTGCTATTCAGGTCTTTTTAAATTTTGACACTGCGCAAAAGCAATATACTTTACAGGAACTGGTGAATGCATCAAGCGAACATATACCGTTATTGAAACAAAAAATGGCTTTGGTGGATGCTGCAAAAGCATCTGTTAACGAAACAAAACATGCCTTTCTTCCACAGGTACGGGTAAGCAAACCACTCAATATCGCCTCTGACAGTTCCCTCACAGGGAGTTTTTTCGCTTTTGGTATAACCCCATCAACTTCAGCCGGTGTCCGCAGATCAAATAAATATTTATCATTATTGCAGGTGGACTGTTGCTCTCAATCATCATTCGGATAGATGCATATATAAAATACTTACGTTAATAACCATAAAAACAAAGACAGTAGATGAAAAATTTTTAAAATGGTGCACAACTTTTGCCATGGTTAAGTGAAATTATTGCGCATTATCGAATAAGAGTTTGTCCTCCGGTTTTTTAATCAGCTTTCCAAATCGATAACCAACTCCTAAATAAATCACCGGCTGGTCTGCCCTGCGAACACTGGTTTGCTTCAAGTAAGAAGTATTTAGTTCTGATTTCTGCTGCTGTGATTTCAGAACATCTGAGATAGCCAGGATGATGGAAACTTTTTTCTTGAGCACATCCTGCCTGATACCAGTATTGAGGACAAAAGATGGATAGTTCTTCCCTTGAGGGGTAAGCCGTGCTGAACGATAGTTAGCGCTCAGCTGTATCATTGTTGTTGGCGTAAGCGTAAAGGTGCTGTTGAAATTGGTGCTGAAAGAGATAATCGTTTTTTTATCAAAATACCCTAAGTTGGAAGCGTTGATCTGGTTGTAAAAAAAGTTGGTACTGAGATTTGATGAAAAGAACTTACCCGCTTTTGCTGAAAATATCAGTTCCAATCCTGCAGACTGATCGTTTGAAAGATTCTGCTGTGTAGTGAGTAGTACGCTGTCATTGAGTGCAACAGTTACCTGCGTAAATCCATTTTGTTTATAGCGATAGTATAAACTCGGTACAAAAGAAAAGTTCTTGTTCTGCCATTTGTACCCGAATTCAACGGAATGAATGATCTCGGGCAATAATTTTGCATTACCCGCTCTTACATTATAAGGATCCTGGTATTCCGGGAAAGGATTGATGTCATCGCCTTCGGGGCGGTGTACCCTGCGGCTGTAGTTTAATTGCAGCTGGCTTGTGCCATTTAATTCGTATGCGAGGTGAATGGTTGGATAGACTTTCAGGTAATCGTTTTTAATCGAAGTGTCCTTGGTTACCTGGTATCCTTTAACGATGGCTTCTTCTAGGCGAAGGCCTAGCGAATATCCAAGCTTCTTAAAGTTCTTCTGGTAGGTCCCGTAAAGTGCATGGATCGACTGGTTAAACAGGAATTGATTGGTTTTGATTTTATCTGCAAGAAACTTAGCCGTACTGTTGTCGTAATTTTCAAAATAAAAATTGAAATCCTGCTGGTTGAAAGACCCCGAATACCCAGCTTCCAGCTTGGAACTTTCATTGATAACATGTGAGTAGTCGATGGTCAGCTGTTGCTGATCATCTCCCTGGAAAATGCGGTTGTTGTCAAGCGAGGTACTGATACCCGGAGCATGATAGACATTTTTGTAAGCGTTATTTTCGACTTCTTTGGAAGAAGACACATTGAACTCTACGCGAAGAGTATGATCTTCACCCGGAAAATTGTGTTCGTAAAATGCGGTTGCATCTTTTTCTTTTTCGGTTTCAGGGTCCACGCGAAGACGATCAAAATAGCTGGTATAAGCATGATTTTTATCAGAAAAAATCTTTGTGTTGATATCGTTTTTTAACTGGTCCCGGTTCTGGTAATTGCCTGACAGGCCAAAACTGTTGTTTTTGTCCGGTGCGTAGCTGAAACCAATTGTAGCCAGATGGGTAAGGGGTTTGGTAACGGAACTTCCCTCTTCGGAATAATAACCACTGGTGGCATGCGTTGTTGCATCAAGGTATTCACGGCTGGTTGTAATGGTCCGCAAACGATTGTCCTGGCGCAAACCGTAGTTGCCGAAAATATTGAGTTTGCCTGGTTTATAGTTGAGTGTTGCACTTGTGTTGTAACGGTCGCGGTTTCCCACATTACCGGTCACTGAACCGTTCCATCCACCTTTCATGCTTTTTTTCAAAACGATATTGATAATGCCTGAGGTGCCATCCGGTTTATAACGTGCGGAAGGATTGGTGATCACTTCAATTCTTTCTATGGTGTTTGCAGGGAACTGCTGGAGCACTTCGGCTTTGTTCATTTTCCCCAGCAGCGGCGAAGTACGCCCGTTGATGAGGATCATGACATCTCCTGAACCGCGTAAACTTACATTGCCTTCGATATCTACTTCAACAGAGGGTACGTTTTTAAGTACATCACTCGCCGTTCCGCTTTGCGCCATGATATCTTTTGTAACATCATATGATTTCCGGTCGATGGAAGTATTGAGCAATGGTTTGGTAGTTGTTACAGTAACATTGTCCAGTGATCCGTTTAGCAAGGTGATGGGTAGTAATCCAAGATTGATGCGTCCGTTATCAGCAGTTACCGCCATCATTGTTTTTTCATAACCGATGAAACTATACCTTAACAGGTACTTTCCGCTTTGCACCTGGCCAAATGAAAATTTTCCTTTGCTGTCGGTTACAGTTCCTTTGATCATTGCGCTGTCGTTTGCATTCAGTAACGCTACATTGGCAAACTCTATGGGAGTTTTTGAAGCCTTATCGACAATAACACCCAATACCGTCGATGCCTGTTGCTGTGCGGCAACCGAAAACAGTGAAAAGCAAAATAGAAAGACAGCAGGTATTTTATTTGTCATAGCGGGTGTTGTGCAAACGAATGTATACGGTAAATCTGTGGAGAATTTGGATAGCAGGAGGAAAAATAAAAATTACAAAATCAGTACCAACGCGCCTGCAATTATGAGTGCTGCACCGACTATTATCTTAATGGTAAGCACTTCTTTTAAAAAAACAGCTGAAAAGATGATTGCCAATGCTACGCTCAATTTGTCAACCGGCGCAACCTGTGAAACTTTCCCCACCTGCAATGCCTTAAAATAAAAGATCCAGGACAGCCCGGTTGCAAGTCCTGAAATAACGAGGAAGAGTAAATTGTGTCTTGAAAGACTTAAGATATTCTTTTGCTCGCCACGGGCAAAAACGATTGCCCAGGCAAGGACCAGCACCACAAGTGTCCTGATGGCAGTTGCAAGATTGCTGTTAATCCCTGCAATCCCCACTTTTGCAAAGATGGCGGTAAGGGCAGCAAACAAGGCGGAAAGCAGCGCGTAAATCCACCACATGATCTATATTTTTACGAATTGAAGAAATATAAAGAGTTCCGCATCCACGGAACTCCCGGATCAGATGCCGGATAATCCCAGCCACCCGGACGGGCAATATGAATGGTTTTAACCCGGTGGCAGCCGCTTGTCCGGGTATTCATGGCAATCCGATCAGGTGATATGACTGACTAATCTTTGACTTCTTTCAGAAATTTACCGTTCGCGTCAAACAGCGCATCTTTTCCCTTAATAGCAGCTTCATAGTTCACGGAGCCATTGGCTTTTGTAATTTTAGCTGCTCCCTTTACTGTAACACCCTTGTAATGTTCTTTCATGTAGGCAAGAATTACCCCTGGCAGCTCACTCGCTTTCATTTCCTGCTCTGATTCCATCAATACACCTTTGCCATCATAGATCGCCGAGGCTTCCTTTCCATTCAACGTAAAGGATACTTCGTAATTCCCATCTTCTTTTTCCCATTTAACTTTTGTCGCGGCTGGATAAGCTTTGTTGAAAGCTGTTTTGGCTGCATCGGGTGTGCCGCCTGTTTTCTGCGCAATAACTGCGATGGTGATAAGCAATGCAACCGCCAATAAGATTTTTTTCATGATAGTTTATTTTTACTCAAACCTAAGACGTCATTTTGTTGACATTCTGAATTTTATTTCTGTTCAGGTTTAAAATGAATGATGAACTCGTGTTCGTGATTAGCATACCTGTATTGAATCCCGAAGCCGGCCAGTAAACAGATTTCTTTTACGATCGCAAGTCCGAGTCCTGTACTCTCTGCAGACTGTTCTTCTTTGTAAAAGCGTTGAAATAATCTTTCCGTATTTAAAGGCCCATCCGAAGCATAGTTTTTTATGGACAAAGCATCTGAATGCAGCTTGATGTAAACAGTTCCACGTAAGGGGGTATACCTGATCACATTATTCAGCAGGTTATTGATCATGATCTCTGCAAGATGCTGGTGAAAACTCAATGTCACCTGGTCGGCTGTCGTATCTACGATCAATTCTCTTGCATTGATCAATGATTCTCTCTCATCAAGTTTGGTTTTCAGGATGTATGTCAGATCCACCGATTCACTTAATTCAAATTGCCGGTTCTCCAGTTTAGTAAGTAACAGCAGGGATTGATGGAGCCTTGATAATTTTAAAGTGGCGTCTTCAATGGTCATCAATTGTTGAACAACCATTTCTTTTCCTTCTGCGTATTGTAACAGCGATTCCACTTTGGATCGGATCACTGCAAGGGGCGTCTGCATTTCATGCGATGCATTTTCTGTGAACGTTTTCAAGGCAAGGTAATCCTGGTGTATACGTTCTGTCATCGTATTCAGGCTCGTATTGAGCAGGTCCAGTTCATCCAGTTTTTCGTGCGGAAGTTGCAGGGCCCTCTTTTCAGACAGCTTGTAATCCTTGATGGTTGCAATCGTTGTATAAAAAGGTTTCCATAATGCCGTAACGAGTTTCCTGTTGATCAGGTAATTGGATAACAGTATAAGCGCAATCATTAAAATGATGACAAATATGATCATCTGCAAAAGATCCTCTGTTTCTGTTTTCGATTGGTTGACTACGGCTTTAAATAGTTTGCCCCCGGCCTGGATGGTAAAAGCAAGTTGACGTACAGGCTCAACTTCTTTCTCTAATTGATTAAACGCTTCGGTGGTATGTGGCTTTGGATGGGCAATCGGCTCAGCCGCCGGCGAAATTTCTGTCCATTGGTGTTTGGTGGTCAGTGCGTCAGGCGGACGGTTGTGTTCTTTGACAAAATCTGTGATTTCTGTTTGTTCTACTTGCAGACCGCGATCCAGTTGACTGGTAAGTACATAATCAAGTACAAAATAAAATGCAATACTGCCTACAAGGAATGTGATGATCGTTGTGGTTATATTGACACGGTTGTACTTTGTAAATAGTTTCATGGTAGCTGCATTTTATAACCTTCGCCGTACATCGATTTGATGCAATCCTCACCACCTGCTGCAATCATTTTTTTACGGAGGTTCTTGATATGCGAATAGATAAAATCATAATTGTCAGGGAAATCCATATCATCCCCCCAAAGATGTTGGGCGATTGTATTTTTAGAAAGTACCCGGTTTTTGTTGATCACCAGGAACAATAATAATTGAAACTCTTTCTGCGTAAGTTCAACAGTCTTACCGTTGATTGTTACGGCCTTACTGGCTGTATCGATCTGTATATCCCCCGCACTCACAATCGATTGCCCGTTGAAACTTTTCCGGCGAATGATTGCCGCGATCCTTACACTGAGCTCAGCCAGGTGAAAGGGTTTGATCAGGTAATCATCGGCGCCAAGCTGCAACCCCTCGATCTTATCCTCCAAAGCCCCTCGTGCTGAAACTATGATAACACCCTCTGTTTTTTTGTCGAGTTTCAAATAATTCAGGAGATCCAGTCCCGAGCCGCCAGGCAGCATGATGTCGAGCACAATACAATCATAACTGTGGTAATCTATTTTCTCCAGTGCCGCTTTGTAACTGAATACGGATTCACACAGGTAACCTGCGGCAGTGAGAAACTCAACCATGCTCTGGTTGAGTGTAATTTCGTCTTCAATGATCAGGATCTTCAAATGCAGTTCATTTTACACATACAAAGTAGTTATATAATTCTGTAGAAAATCTGTAGCTGAAATTTTAACCGGAATTCAGATTTGCCACAAAATGCCGGTTTTATTTTGCCTATGGCTATATCGCAGATCCGATTGTTTTTTGTGCTGTTGTTTATTTTCTGTTCAGCAACCTGTATCTCCCAGAACCTGGACATTAATATCCTCAAAGGCATCAACCCTGATGTGCCAGGCAGCTCCGTTTGGCGGGGTTTCAGTTCGTCAGTTTCACCGGTGATCATAGGATTGCCGATAGGTATGTACCTGGTCAACCACTTCAAGAAAAATCCAGGGGGCAAGACAGACGCTTTGCATATCGCAGGCGGTATTCTTACGTCTCTGGCCTTCACCCAGGCGATGAAGTATTCCATAAACAGGGACCGCCCTTTTATCACTTATCCCCTCGATGTTCATCCATTTAGTAACAGCGAAACAGGTTTATCATTCCCTTCGCAACACACGTCCTTTGCTTTTGCAACGGCGATGACGCTTAGCCTCCATTATAAAAAATGGTATGTTGCGGTTCCGGCTTTTGCTTGGGCCACGGGCGTCGGGTATTCACGGTTATACCTTGGGCAGCACTATCCCAGTGATGTGATCGCAGGCGCCGCATTAGGTACCGGCAGCGCGCTACTTTCAGAATGGCTCACGAAAAAAATATGGCCTCAAAATCATAGGTAATAACGATCACAAGTACAGATTTCCCACAGAATTTGTTTTTTATTTTGTTTTATGAATAGAAAAAGTAAAATAGCCAGCATACTTGCTTTTCTTTTATTTCCGATATGTGCTTTTACACAAACGGTTGTAACTGTATCCGGGTTAACAAGAGATGCGAAGAGCAAATCAGCGTTGGCTTACGTGAATATTATAGTGAAGTCAAAGTCCGACAGCAGTTTTATGGGTGGAACCATCACCAATGAGGATGGTCGGTTTACGCTGAACAACATAAAAAGCGGAGCATATGTGCTGGAAGCGGTATATGCAGGGTTTAAAAAACACCAACAAGAAATGGTGGTAGGAACGCTGAGTCCTTTCCTTGATTTGGGAAGTATCGAACTGAAGGAAGATCTGAAGTTGTTAACTGAAGTAACCGTTAGTTCATCGAGACAAAAAGATGGCGTGAGTGATAAAATGGATAAGAAAGTGTTTTCGCTCAGCAATAACATCAGCCAGACAGGCGGATCTGTTTTACAGGCAATGCAGAATTTACCCGGTGTAACTGTGCAGGATGGTAAGGTTCAATTGAGAGGTAATGATAAGGTGGCCATACTGATCGATGGTAAACAAAGTGCAGTTACCGGATTTAATGGGCAAACGGGGCTGGATAATTTACCAGCTTCTGCCATCGAACGAATCGAAATAATTAATAATCCGTCCGCCATGTACGATGCGAATGGAAATGCGGGGATCATCAATATCATTTATAAAAAAAATAAGCAGGAAGGCTTTAATGGCAAGATCGGCTTCACCGGCGGTCTCGGTGCGTTATGGGAGCGGAAAGCAAATCTTCCCACTATCAGGCCACAGTATAGCGCAACGCCGAAACTCAATCCTTCCGTATCGCTCAACTACCGAAAAAATAAACTCAATACTTTTTTTCAAGGTGACTGGCTGTATACCCAAACCCTGAACCGGAATGAATTTTCAGACAGAACGTATTCCGATGGCACGGTAATTAACCAACAGGTGAAACGAAATCGTACCACCACATTTGCTACAGTGAAAACAGGAATCGACTGGACACCAGATGCGCAAAACAGTTTTACCGTGTCGGGCTATTTTAACCGTGAGAAGATACTGGACAATGGCGATATCCCTTATTTCAACAAGGATTTTTCACAACGTTTGCGTCTTTGGCAGTTTTTGGAAGATGAGGTAAAATATACGGCAGTTGCATCAGCCGGTTATCAGCATAAATTTAAACAGCCGGGCCATTTACTCCACGCCGGTTTCAATTATATTTTTCACCGGGAAGATGAAAAATATTTCTTTACCAATATCATGCCTTCCTACACAGGACAGGATGCGTTTAAACTTCTTTCCGATGAACATGTTTCAGATTTGAATGTGGATTATATACGTCCACTCAAACACGGTCGTCTCGAAACAGGGATGAAATTCCGTTACCGTTCGATCCCAACCAACATGCAGTTTTTCCCCGGACTGAATTCGCCGATAGATGCCAATGCAGGCGGGTGGGCCAACTACAAGGAAACCATTCCGGCCATTTATGGAAACTATGTATTTGAAAGTAACAGGATTGAACTGGAAGCGGGGCTTCGTCTGGAATATGTGAAAGTTGATTACGAGGTCAACCCAAATCACAACACCTACTCTTCAGATGGGTACGATTACGCGCAACCCTTTCCCAATGTGCGTTTTGGATATAAACTTAATAGCCGCAATAAATTGACGGCGTTTTATAACAGGAGAGTTGATCGCCCCAATGAAGTAGACATCAGGATCTTTCCGAAATACGATGAACCCGAATTATTGAAAGTGGGTAATCCAACACTGCGCCCACAATTCACCAACACATTTGAACTGGGATATAAATTTAACTGGACCAAAGGAAATTTAACCACTTCGGTATACCACAAAATTACAGATGCAACCATCACCAGGATCGCAACTATTGTCCCCGGCAATACGCTTATCTATAATATTTTTCAGAATGCAGGAAGAAGCAGCGCTACAGGTATCGAAACATTTTTGCAACAGGAGTTGTCGAAATCTTTTACTGCAAATCTAAGCGCAGCACTCTACCGCAATATTATCAATGCGTTTACCGTAACCAACAAGTATCCGGTTCCTACTACTTATTCAATGGCTGAAGAAAGCATTACATCAGGTAATATAAAAGCAAATACATTTTTTAAAATTCCTGGAAAAGCTGATCTTCAATTAACTGCCATCTGGCTCGCACCTGATATCATCCCACAGGGAAAGATCGGTTCGCGGTTTTCCATTGATCTTGGTGCTAAGAAACAGGTTCAGAAAGGCAAAGGGGAATTATTCCTGAATGCAACGGACCTGTTTAACACATTACGTATCAAAAAAGTAATAACCGGTAATGGATTTGTATTGCGTAGTACGGACTATCTTGAAACACAGGTAATACGCCTTGGCTACAGCTATAAATGGTAATAGTAATGATCCGAATGAGCGGTCAGGAAAGTGGTTAACTATTTCTGATGGTTCTGTAAATGTTCTGCAGCGCATCATGAATGAAGCAACAGGCATGTATACGCTTTATGCGAGCCTGTTGCATGTGCATTGGTCTCCTGAACATAGTTCTTCATTTTCATTAATCAATCTGCAAGTGCCGCCCTGTAACCCGCATCCTTTACCGCTTTGATTACAGTTTCCGAAGAAATTTTTTCTTCAGTCACCACGGTTAAGATTTTATCAGGTGATTGCACATCAACTTCCCAATTGTCTTCACCTACGGCCTCATTCAAAAATGGCGTGTTTTTAGCAATACAACCCGCACATTTAATGTTTGTTTTAAATTTGATCGTTTCCATATAATTTTTTTTAATTGTTTATTTTATACAAAGCTACCAGCAGGTATATTATCTGTTGTTATAGAATGGAGAGGGTTTGTTATATAACTATATGTTTCATACAACCAGTGTCATTTTTTATTTGAGTGAAGAAAACTTTAACCGTAAACTATTACTTACAACACTTACAGAGCTTAATGCCATTGCAGCACCAGCAATCATGGGATCGAGTAGAAAGCCATTGACAGGATAAAGCACTCCGGCAGCAATTGGAATGCCGATCAGATTGTAAATAAATGCCCAGAAAAGGTTTTGTTTAATGGTTGCTACCGTTTTACGCGATAGCGTAATTGCTTTTGGAATAACATTGAGATCAGAAGTAATTAAAGTCATTTTTGCCACGTCCATTGCAATGTCAGAACCTTTTCCCATAGCGATGCTTACGTTGGCCTGGGCAAGTGCCTGGCTGTCATTTATTCCATCACCCACCATTGCAACAATCTTTCCCTGGCTCTGCAACAGCTTAATAAATTCAGCTTTCTCTGACGGCATCACCTCTGCTTTAAAATGGCTAATCCCAACTTCATCAGCAATCGCCTGGGCAGTTTGCTTGTTGTCACCCGTTAACATGTAAACGTCAATTCCCAGTTCCTTTAATGTCTTGATCGCTTCAGCAGAAGTGTTTTTTATTTTGTCTCCGATAGCGATCACGCCAACCAGTTTTTGATCCTTGGCAAACAGAATGACCGTTTTTGCTTTCTGCTGTAACCGGTCTATATGAAGCGATAATGGACCTTCGATCGGTACATTATTTTCTGCAAGTAATTTATGATTACCTAATAAGAATCGAATATTGTCATACATAAACGCAACACCTTTACCCGTTATGCTTTTGAAAGAACTGACAGGAAGCGGTTTAACATTCTCTGCATTCAGGTAATGGGTAACGGCTTCCGCTAACGGATGTTCAGATAATACTTCCGCTCCGAGCAGCAGGGCCTTCAATTCAGTTTCGCTTTCTGATGAATCCCAAAAAACATCAGTCACCTTAGGTTTGCCTTCAGTGATCGTCCCGGTTTTGTCAAGTATAATATCGGTAACCCTGTGAGCCAGTTCAAGGCTTTCTGCATCTTTGATCAGGATCTGGTTCTCTGCCCCTTTACCTACGCCCACCATAATAGCAGTGGGTGTTGCCAGCCCCAAAGCACAGGGACAGGCGATAACCAAAACAGTTACTGCTGCAAGTAGTGCGTGGGTAAATGCATTGTCGCCACCGAATAGCATCCATACAATAAAAGTCAGAATGGAAATACCAATCACTACGGGAACAAAAATGCCCGCTATCTTATCAACCAGTTTTTGAACCGGTGCTTTACTACCTTGCGCTTCCTGTACCATTTTGATGATCTGTGCCAAAACGGTATCTCCGCCAACTTTCTCTGCTTTAAATTGCAGGCTGCCTTTCTGATTAATCGTACCGGTAAAAAGCAGCTCGCCTTTTTTCTTCTCAACCGGGATGGGTTCTCCACTGATCATACTTTCATCAATGAAAGAAAAACCGCTGACCACTATCCCGTCAACAGGTATTTTTTCTCCGGGTTTAACAAGGAGGATATCACCTACAGAAACTTCGCTGATGGGGATTTCTTTGAATTGATCATTGTCTATAACAATCGTAACCGTCTTAGGCTGCAAACCCCTCAACTTTTTTATGGAAGAGGAAGTATTTGATTTTGCTTTTTCTTCAAGCAGTTTTCCAAGGGAGATAAAAGCAATCACAACAGCGGCCGCTTCAAAATATACATGGGCATGTAATCCCCGGTTATGCCAAAAATCAGGGTACACAGTAGTAAACGCACTAAACAAATAAGCAATACCGGTGCTTAATGCAACCAGCGTATCCATATTCGCTTTCTTATGCTTTGCCTGCTTCCATGCGTTGATAAAAAATGTTTTACCAAAATAGAAAACCACGGGGGTAGCAAGCGCCATCATAATCCAGTTGCCGTATGGCAGATCCATAAAGAACATGCCAATAATGACAATGGGCAAAGAAAGTAGCGATGACCAGATAGTCCTTTGTTTGACCTCCTTATAGTGAGACAGTTGTGCCCTTTCTTTTATCTCATCACCGTTCTCTTTATCAATTACTAAATCATACCCGATAGACTGAACGGTTTTCTGTAAGGTTTCAGGTGACAGGATGGTAGGGTCATAGTTGACCCATGCTGATTGATTGGCAAAATTGACGCCTGCATCCTTTACACCTGTTACTGATTTCAACATGGATTCAACGCTGATCGCGCAGGCGGCGCAGGTCATTTCAAGAACAGGAAAGTTTTCCTTTATATAATTCTCTGACATAATCTTTGTTTTGTGCAAAGCTCATGCAGGCAGATAATTGTATTGTTACAGAATTAATACCAAGATGTATAGGATTGTATGATAGTAATTACACCTTGTCGATAGGTTTTCTTTTATTCTCTCTTAGCTGTTTGAAATGTGAAGGAGTCAACCCGGTTGTTTTTTTAAACTGCTGTGAAAGATGTTGTACACTGCTATATCCCAGGCGGTCGGCAATTTCACTTAAAGTAAGTTCATCATACAGCAGCAGCTCTTTTGCTTTCTCAATCCGTTGCAGAATGATATACTTCTCAATGGTAATACCCTCAATAGAAGAAAACAAAGAGGATAAATAGTGATATTCCAGTTTAAGCTTATCAGCGAGAAAGGCTGAAAATTTCAGGTTCAATTCTTCCGCTTCATAATGAACCAGGTGAATGATGGTATTCTTGATCTTTTCAACAATTTTGGCTTTCCGGTCATCAAGCAGTTCAAAACCTATCTTTTCCAGAGAGGAACCCAAAACCGACAAAAGATCATCCTTTATATCCTGTGCTAGTTCAACCTCGCCTAACTGGATCTGGTTGTAACCAATATGAAGGTCTTCTAACTGCCTGCGCACTGCCATCACACACCTGTCGCAAACCATATTTTTGATATAGATCTTCATAAGGCAAAGATATTAAGTGTGGGTATAGTGTTTACTACGTACCCGGCAAAACAGGTTAAAATATAATAATTTATGGAAATTGTATAACTTTATGAAAATACCCCTGTGTTAGTTTTGTGAAAGAATATGAAAGGAAATAGATCCATACAAATAAAGGCAGCGTTTTTGCTGATGGTATTCTCCCTGAATACACTTGTTGGATTTGCCTGCTCTGTAGGATTGAAAATGGGATTTAACACGCCCCACCATGGTAAAGAAGCTGAGGCGAAGGTTCACATACACAAGGATGGTAAAAAGCATGTGCACAAGTCAGATGCGGTAAAGGACCACCATGCTAAAACAGCCAATACTTCTAAAAAAGATGACTGTTGCAAAGAAAAGGTCGTTAAACTCCAAACGGAAGACAAGAATTTTCAGTATGCAAAAACCAATACCAGTGCGCCTGTATACATTGTTCCTGGTAATTTTTTAACGTCTCTTAGTTTCAAAATCGTTCAACCCAATTTACCGGAATATATCGCCTGTCAGTTTCATCCGCCACCCCGCGATATCCGTATAGCCATCCAGAGTTTCCAGATATGATTTGATGTAATTCGTTAGATAGGCATGGGTATGCCTATGCCTGTAATGATTTCTATAACATCAAATTAAACAAAATGAAAAAAATATTATTTATTGCCACCCTGTTCGCAATGACAGGCCTGAACAATTCTTATGGACAGACCAATGCCAAATCTGATCCTTCGCAGTTATTATCCCTGTATTATGATATCAAAGATGCTTTAGTTGGCGGCAATGCAAATACTGCCTCAGCCAAGGCTGAAGGTTTCGTAAAAGCGCTCAATAGTGTTGATTCAAAACTCGTATCTGAGACCAGCAAGGAAGCTTTGCTAAATGATGCGACCCATATTTTTGAAAGCAAAGACATCAAGCATCAAAGAGAACATTTTGCTCCCTTTTCCGACAATATGATTACCCTGGCTAAGACCGTAAAACTGTCTGCTGAACCAGTATACCAGCAATATTGCCCGATGAAAAAATCATCCTGGCTAAGTAGCCAACAAGCAATTAAAAATCCCTATTACGGTAGTTCAATGCTTACCTGTGGCAGCGTGAAGGCCACCCTGTAACAACTTCATCTTCTCATTAACAGCAATCGCTATAAAATTTATTTTCATAGCCATTGCTGTTGTTTCTATTAAGGAAAATAAAGTTTACATCAGTAATGGATAAAATTAGGAAAATGTTAATCAACCTTTTTAAAGCAATTTTTATTCGTAAAAAGGATTGCTGCAAATAAAATCAAACCCTATGGAACACCAGCATCCAGAAAAATATACCTGCTCAATGCACCCACAGATAGTGCAGGATAAGCCGGGAACCTGTCCAATTTGTGGTATGGTATTGGTCCTGCAAAAGACAAATGAACAGGCGGGTTCGGAACACCGACATGGCAAGAACCCGTCAATGGGTCACGAGGGACATAACCATCATGCTATGATGATCGCTGATTTTAAAAAGCGATTTTATGTAGTGCTTTTTTTAACGGTGCCGATCATGTTGTTATCAATGATGATCCAACAATTCCTCGGTGTAAACTGGGCGTTTACCGGATCTTCTTATGTTTTATTCGCATTGTCCTCAATTGTGTTTTTTTTTGGTGGCTGGCCATTCTTAAAAGGGTTGGTTGATGAAGTAAAAGCAAAAAATCCGGGCATGATGTTTTTGATCGGATTTGCCATTACAGTTGCGTACATCTATAGTGTAGCAATTGTGTTTGGGTTGCAGGGCATGGACTTTTTTTGGGAACTGGCAACACTGATACTCATCATGCTTTTAGGTCATTGGATAGAAATGAAATCAATTGCCGGTGCATCAAAGGAATTGGAACTATTGGTTCAATTGATGCCTGCCGAAGCGCATATGGTCATGCCGGAAATGGTGCACGATGTAAAGACTGATACACTGAAAGAAAACGACATTATCCTTGTAAAGCCGGGAGAAAAAGTAGCGGCAGATGGAATTATACTCGAAGGGGAAAGTTATTTGAATGAATCCATGCTTACAGGTGAATCCAAGCCTGTTCAAAAAGTAAAAGGTGATAAAGTAATAGCAGGCGCTATCAATGGGAACGGTTCTATTAAAGTAACGGTATCCCACAGTGCCAAAGACTCTTATCTCTCACAGGTGATAAGACTGGTAGACGATGCACAAAAATCAAAATCAAAAACACAATTGTTAGCAGATACCGCTGCAAGGTGGTTAACTGTTATTGCTTTGGTTACCGGTATTGCCACATTTTTATATTGGTATCTAACAGGACAATCCCTTGCGTTTGCTATGGAAAGAATGGTAACGGTCATTGTCATCTGTTGCCCACATGCATTGGGATTAGCCGTGCCACTTGTGGTTGCAAAATCAACAGCCCTGTCTGCAAAAAATGGTTTACTGATTAAAAACAGAACTGCTTTTGAAAATGCCCGGAAAATAACCACGATTGTATTTGATAAAACGGGGACACTTACTGTTGGAAAATTTGAAGTATCAAAAATTATTTCCTTACAAACAGGCATAACTGAAAATGAAATCATCCGCCTGGCCTCTGCCTTGGAACAAAAATCTGAACATCCTATCGCGACTGGTATTATGCAAAAGGGAAAAGACTTGTCAATCCCTGTTCCTGCGACAGATAGTTTTAATGCCATAACGGGCAAAGGAGTTGAGGCAGTGGTAGAAGGTAAAAAAATAATGGTTGTCAGTCCGGGCTATTTAAAAGAAAATAATATGTCTATTCCTCCAGGCTTCACTGTCAACGATACCGAAACGGTTGTTTTTGTAATTGTCAATAACCTACTCGCCGGGTATATCGCTTTGTCAGACGAGATAAGACCTGAATCATCAGAAGCAATTAGAATCCTGAAAGAGAATAAAATAAAATCTATTCTGCTTACCGGCGACAATAGTAGAGTAGCCAAAAGTGTAAGCGATGCTTTGGGCATGGAAAGTTTTATGGCAGAAGTGTTGCCGCATCAAAAGTTAGAGAAAATTAAAGAACTGCAAAGCAAGGGTGAGTTTGTTGCCATGACCGGTGATGGTGTGAATGATGCACCGGCATTAGCTATTGCAGATGTTGGTATTGCTGTTGGCAGTGGTAGTGATATTGCGGCAGAAACAGCCGGGATTATTTTGGTAAACAGCAATCCAAAAGATATTGTCAATTTGATTTTATTTGGCAAGGCCACTTATAAAAAGATGATTCAGAATTTAATCTGGGCAACCGGGTATAATGTTATTGCCTTGCCCCTTGCCGCTGGTGTTTTATACAAACAGGGGATTTTATTAAGCCCGGCTGCTGGAGCTGTTTTGATGACTGTAAGCACTATTGTTGTTGCAATAAACGCGAACATATTAAAAATAAAAGAGAAATAACATGATAAAATTATTCCTTACAGTATTTGTTGTCTCCTCAGTTTATACTGTATCTGTTCCTGAAGTAAAAATTACAGGCACAATGAAAAACATAATGATGCAGGGTGATTTTAAAGCGTATGCACAATTAGATACGTTTAGTAAAAAGAACCTGTATGGATTAGGGCCTGTTGAAGATCTAAAAGGAGAAATACTTGTTTTGAATGGAGAAATATACAGCAGCGAAAAAATAGTGAAAATGATTTCTAATAAAGTAAATACGGTACAAAAGGCAGCAATGTTTGTCTACAGTTATGTTGAAAATTGGAAAGTAGTGGAAGTACAGGCAAATGTTAGCAGTCATGCTGAATTAGAAGCCGTAGTAGCATCAACGGCGAAAAAAAATGGATATGACACTACCGTTCCATTTGTTTTTAAAATTGAAGCAAATCCCAAACTGGCCGCGTATCATATTATTGATTGGGTGAAAGGCGAAAACCACACAATGGAAAATCACAAACAGTTTGCCTATTCCGGTAAAATTGAAAACAGCAACGTTATTCTTTTGGGTTTTTACTCAGATCATCATCATAGCATATTTACGCATCATACGACAAATATGCATGTTCATGTATTGGATAGCAAGACAAAACAGGTTGGTCATCTGGATGATTTTCAATCATTGAAAAATTTTAAAATTTATTTGCCGATATCCTAATTGACACCAAGAAAAGTGCAACAAAATAATAAACAGAATAAAAATGAAAAAAATAATACTGGTAGTATTTACGATAGTAACCTATTCATTTCTTTCAGCGCAGGATATGAAGGGAATGGACATAGGTAAAAAAGAAAGCAAAGAGCAACCGGCGGTAACTTATACCTGTCCCATGCATCCTGAAATTCACGCCGCAAAGCCTGGCAATTGTCCTAAATGCGGAATGAAACTGATTAAGGAAAAAACAAAACAGGTTGTCAAACCTAAGACAGATAAACCTGTTATGCAAATGCCAAAAGATACCATGCCAGCAGGAGGACAAGAAACGGCATCTTATACCTGTCCTATGCATCCTGATATAATTTCAGCCAAACCGGGTAACTGTCCTAAGTGTGGAATGAAACTGGTTGTAGAAAACCAGGAAAATAGTACCCAAACATTACAAAGCGAAGTTCATAAAGGCATGGACATGAACAAGAAAGATACAACGGCTAAAAAGCAGGAAATGAAAATGGATCACGACATGGGGAATATGGAGGGGAAAAAAGTAAGCCTCGGTAAAATAAAAACGATTCCGAATAATATACCACCCCGCACCGTTCGTTACGATCTATATATCGCTGATACAATGGTCAATTTTTCAGGGAAAACAAAAAGGGCCATTGCTGTAAATGGCCAGATCCCGATGCCGACACTGACATTTACCGAAGGCGATACGGCTGAAATATATGTACACAACGAATTGAATGAAGAAACATCATTGCATTGGCACGGGCTTTTTCTGCCCAACCAATACGATGGTGTCCCGAATATGACTCAAATGCCTATCAAACCCCACACAACACACTTGTATAAATTCCCGATTATTCAAAGTGGAACACACTGGTATCACAGCCATACTGGATTACAGGAACAGATCGGTATGTATGGTATGTTTATCATGAACAAAAGGGCGGAATGGGACATCCCTACCATACCACTGGTACTCAGTGAATGGATTGACATGAAACCCAAAGAAGTACACCGCAGCCTACATGCTGCTACGGATTGGTTCGCGGTACAAAAAGGCAGTACGCAAAGTTACACTGAAGCGATAAAACAAGGTCAGCTTAAAACCAAACTTACCAATGAATGGAAGCGAATGAACGCAATGGATTTAACGGATGTGTATTATGATCAATTCCTGGTAAATGGGAAAAACCAACTGGAACAACCACAGTTTAAAGCAGGTGATAAAGTAAGGTTACGAATAGCAAATGGCGGAGCCTCTGATTATTTCTGGTTATCATACGCGGGCGGAAAAATTGCCGTAGTAGCCTCCGACGGCAATGATGTTGAACCTGTGGAAGTTGACAGGTTAATTATAGCTGTTTCAGAAACCTACGATGTAGTGGTTACCATTCCTGAAAATAAAAGCTATGAATTTTTAGTAACGCCCGAAGACCGTACTAAATTTGCCTCCGTATGGCTGGGCACAGGAGAAAAAGTAGCTGCCACAAAAATGAAACGGCCCAAATATTTTGCGGGAATGAAGATGATGAATGATATGATGGACATGAAAGGAAACCTGGTTGAAATGGAAGGGATGCTCATGCAAAACCAGATCATGGATATGAACACTGTGATGTATCCTGAAATAACAGGTGAAGAGAAATCAAAAAAGGAAATAAAAAAGAATAGTATGCAGGGGATGAACATGGAAGCGGAAACACCTGACATTGTTACGCTTAATTACAATATGTTGAAATCTCCTACAAAAACTTCGCTGCCGAAAGATGCACCTGTTAAAGAACTGAAGTTTAATTTAACAGGGAATATGAACCGTTATGTATGGAGTCTCGACAACAAAGTGGTTTCAGAATCAGATAAGATATTGATTAAAAAAGGAGAAAACATTAGGATCATACTTTATAATAATAGCATGATGCGTCACCCGATGCACCTGCATGGCCATGATTTCAGATTGTTAAACGGTCAGGGAGAATATGCGCCTATGAAAAACATCATCGACATTATGCCTATGGAGAAGGATACATTGGAGTTTAATGCCAATGTTTATGGAGATTGGTTCTTTCATTGCCATATTTTGTACCACATGATGAGCGGCATGGGAAGGGTATTTACTTACGAGAACCAACCCGCTAACCCGGAGATACCCAATCCCAAACTGGCACAACGAAAGTTATTTGCCGATGACAGGGAGTTCCACCCAATGGGCAGAATCGGTATAGAAAGCAATGGCAGCGACGGAGAATTTATGTTGATGCAGACACGATGGAAAGTAAGCACGATGTGGCATCTCGGTTTTCATGATATGCATGGCTATGAAAGCGAAACAAACATCGGACGTTATTTAGGCAGGATGCAATGGTGGTTCCCTTACATCGGCTTCGACTATCACTTCAAAATGGAAGGTGGATCGAAGAATATATTTGGCGATGAAGATAAAACCTGGTTTGGCCAAACAAGCAACAAGAACAATCGAAAAACGGTGGTTGCCGGGATTGCCTATACACTTCCCATGCTCGTAACCGCCGATGGAAGAATTGATGGAGATGGAAAATTGAGGCTACAGTTAAGCCGGGAAGATGTTCCTGTATCGCCACGCTTGAGATTTAACTGGATGATCAATACTGATAAAGAATATGCAGCCGGATTCAGGTATATACTGACAAAATATATATCGCTTTCCAGCCATTATGATAGTGATATGGGACTGGGTGCAGGGTTAACTTTTACTTATTAAAATATGAAATTTTCAACACGGTAGGATATCTATAACTAAAAAACAACGACATGCACAAAATTATCTTTATCATTAATCTTTTTCTTGTTGTATCATGTGTGTCATTCTCGCAGGATACAAGAAAGATTGAAGAAATTTGTTACAACCCCAATTTGGTAAAAGACACGACAAAAAAAAGTATCAAGTCAATGGCAGTTGGTGTTATCAATGGCGACAGTATCAAAATAAATTATCATTCTCCGGGTGTTCGTAAAAGAGTGATATGGGGTGGATTGGTTCCCTTTGATGAAGTATGGGTCACAGGTGCGCATGATGCGACCACCCTTGAAACCGGCAAACCACTTATGATAGGTGGAAAGATAATTCCGGCGGGTAAATATGCTTTTTTCACCATTCCTGGGAAGAATGAGTGGACAGTGATTATTAATAAGCAATGGAAGCAACATCTTGCCACAGAGTATGACGAAAAAGAGGATGTGATCAGAATAAAGGTTAAGCCTAAGAAGCATGCGCACACCGAAAGGCTTCAATATTTCGTAGAATCCGTTAAAGACAATAACTGGAAAATCGCGGTAGCCTGGGAAAAAATCAATATTGAAATTCCTGTAAAGATTAATTGGTGAAAATGCGAGTCATACAAAGTTGCACTTTATTATTACTGGGAGTACTTGGTTGCCGGGAACCGGATAAAACTCCACCGGTGTATTACACAAATGATAGTTATGGAATTAACAATCTGGTACTAAAGGATTCGAACGGCAAGCCATTGGATATGGGAAAATACAAAGGGAAAACAGTTTTCATAAATCTTTGGGCGACCTGGTGTAAACCCTGTGTTGAGGAAATGCCTTCTATCCAAAAAGCGCAGAACATTCTTAGTAGCGCACCGGTAATATTTTTATTGGCATCAGGTGAAACAGCGGCAGAAACCCACGATTTCCGCATATCACATCCTTATAAATTTGTGTATACCCATATTGAAAATATGGAAGAATTAAATGTCCAGGCGTTGCCGACAACCCTGATTTTTAATCCGCAGGGCAAGCTTGTCTTTTCAGAAATGGGTACGCGAAATTGGGATGATAGTAACAATATCAGGATGATCTTAAAAATTACCAAACAACATGACTAAACTACTAACCTTTCTGGCAATAACCATATTGGTCATTGCCTGCGATAATCCATCAAAAAAACAAAGCAACCTGTCGGCGCTTGCATTAGCGGTAGATTCTGTAAGCGGGGAACCTTATTTGTTTACCGATTCTGCTGGCGTTACTTTTCTCTCATGGGTTGAAAAAGGAAAGGAAAAAAGTACACTGAGTTTTTCGCGGCTGAACGATGGTGCATGGTCAAAGCCAACTGTCATCAGTTCCGGTGACAACTGGTTTATTAACTGGGCAGATTATCCGATGCTTGCTTCTGATGGATCCGGTGGTATGATCGCTCATTTTCTTGAGAGAAGTGAAAAAGGAAAATACACCTATGATGTAAAACTGGTCACCTCTAAAGATGGTGGTACTATCTGGAGCACGCCAAAGATCCTGAACGAAGATGGAAAAAAGGCGGAACATGGATTTGTATCACTCATTCCATACGGAAACAATTTTTTTGTTGCATGGCTTGATGGAAGAAATGCCGCTTCGCAAGAGGTAGGTGGTCATAGTGGAGGACACCATGGCCAAATGACATTGAGGGCTGCAATTATTGATAAGTTAGGAACAAAACTTTCAGAATGGGAACTCGATAACAGGGTTTGCGATTGCTGCCAGACAACAGCCGCCATCACAGCAAATGGCCCTGTTGTTATGTATCGTGACCGTTCTGAATCGGAAATCAGGGATATCGCTATCGTCCGTTTTGTCAATGGTCAATGGACAGAACCCAAAACTATTGTTCAGGACAATTGGACGATCGCGGGTTGTCCCGTAAATGGGCCAAGAGTAGACGCCCGCGGCAATAACATGGCAGTAGCAAGGTTCACATCACCGGATAAAAAAGGTCAGGTAAGTGTTGTTTTCTCACAAGATGGTGGCGCAACCTTCGGTGCCCCGATCCGTGTTGATGGGGGCGAGACGATTGGCCGTGTCGATATTATCCTACTCGATGACAAAACAGCTATGGTGAGTTGGATGGAAGGGGATGCGATAAAGGCTGCTAAAGTTCATGCTGACGGAACAAAGGAACCTTCTATCACAATTGCTTCTTCCTCACAATCAAGATCCAGCGGGTTCCCGCAAATGACGAAATCCGTTAACAGCATTGTATTTGCATGGACAGATGATAAATTGAAAAAAATCAGTACAGCACGACTTGCCCTATAACAAGCTTTGGAAGAAAAACACTTTGTTGTAAGGTTACAACGAAAATTATGTCTAAGGAGTAAGCACAAGGTATTTGATATCTTAACATTGCATTTTGCATGGATAGGAAGAAAAAAATATACCTTTAGATAAGGATAGTCATGAAAAAACTACTGGTAACCATATTAGCTGTCGTATACATCACCGTCTCAAGCGGTGCTACTATCAACATGCATTATTGCATGGGTAAACTGATGACAGTAGATCTGAAACAGGAGCAAAAAGGCACCTGTGGCAGTTGCGGCATGGAAAAAGCTGGTCACAAAGGTTGCTGTAAAGATGAACAGAAAAAACTACAGATCGAAAAGGACCAGAAAATATCCGAATCATCTTTCCAATTTTTATCTGTTGTTTCAGAGATAATTGTCCCATACTATTTTTCATATAGTGATCATTCCTCACTTTCAATTAGCTACCCCGTATCTCACGCACCACCCGGTGTGGGAACGATACCCATTTTTATCCGCAACTGTAATTTCCGTATTTGATTCTTCTTTTTGCAATGTAATGCCCGCCTCTCGCGGGTAAAAGGCATTTCCATAATGTCGGTTTCTCTACTATTCAATCATTGATAAAATATTTACAAATGAAAAAGTTTCAAATACTTTTTGCGATGCTTATTGCACTCGCAACTATTCAATCAGTTAACGCGCAAAGCAATAAATCTGATCGCATCAAAGATGCAAAACCGTCCGTTACCCTTGTAAGCTATACATGCCCGATGCACCCAGAAGAAACCAGTGATAAGCCGGGAAAGTGTGCTAAATGCGGCATGGCGCTGAATCTCTCCAAAAAAGAGTTGATGAAAGCAGGTGTTGTAAAATATGCCTGCACAATGCATCCGGAAGTAACAAGTGATAAACCGGGCCAATGTTCCAAATGCGGAATGAATCTAAACCTTTCCAAAAAAGAACAAATGAAAATGGAAGTAATGAATGGCTACAAATGTCCCATGCACGCGGATGTTACAAGCGATAAACCCGGTAAATGTTCAAAGTGTGGCATGGCATTAACTGCAGCAAAGCCAAAATCAAAAAATTAAGTACTCTATTTTATAAACCCGTCATCTAAATTTCGAGTCATGAAAACAATTCTTTTTTTAATAGCCGCCATCATTTCTGTAACAACCCATGCACAGGTTTCTAAAGTGTCTCTACAGGCAAGTGGTTTAACTTGTAGTATGTGCAGCAACTCAATCAATAAGGCTTTAAAGACAATTGATTTTGTCCAGAATGTAAACCCGAATATCAAAACCTCCACATTTGAAATAACCTTTAAAGACGGTTCTTCTGTTAATTTCGATAAACTGAAAAAGAAGGTGGAAGATGCAGGATTTACGGTTGCAAGCTTTATCGCTTTTGTGAATTTCAATAACACAACCATAAAAGAAAACGAGCCAGTTAAAATCGGGGATAAGACCTTCTATATTCTTAATGCAAAAGAAAAATCTTTGAATGGCGCAAAACAGATAAGAATAGTAGACAAAGGTTTTGTGTCATCAAAAGATTTTAAGAAAAATACACTCCTTGCCCCAACAAGCGGAAACGGCGTGTATAATGTAACCATTTAATCATTGGGCTTTGCTTAACCGCAAAGCCCTTTAATTTTTTATATGAAGACCAGACTAATTACTGCGCTGTTGCTGATTTCATTCAGCAGCATGGCGCAGGAACTATATGTATATACAGAACCGGCCAGCAATATGGCTGCCAAAAGTATCGGGCTACGGCTGAATAATTTCATCATGTCCGAATCTTACACAGCCAAAACAAATTATCACCTGGTTCCGGAGATCATGCTCGGTGTTTCCAGGAATATCATGGTTCACGTTGATGCTTTTTTATCGAACCGAAACAAAGGGTTAGTAATGGAAGGTGGCAGTATCTATGGAAAATACCGCTTCCTGAGTAATGATGAAGTGCAGAAACATTTTCGCATGGCAGCTTTCGGGAGGTATAGTTTTAATAAAAGCGATATTCACCAGGAAGAGATCAACCTATACGGACATAACACTGGTTTTGAGGCTGGTGTTGTAGCTACTCAATTGCTTCATAAAGTGGCTATCTCATCGGGTGTATCATTTATCAAAGCATTGGATAATGGCAGCAATAATAAATTCCCTTACGGTAACCTCAACAGACAGGCGATCAACTACACATTGTCAGTAGGAAAATTAATGTTACCCAAAGAGTACACGGACTATAAACAGACCAATCTTAATTTAATGCTGGAATTCTTAAATCAATTTAATCTCGGGTCCGGCAAATATTATATGGATATTGCTCCTTCAATGCAGCTTATCTTTAATAGTGTTGCAAGGGTTGACATAGGTTATCGGCAACAATTGAGCAGTTCGCTTTACCGCACAGCCCCGAACGGTTTGTTTATCCGGTTTGAATACAATTTGTTTAATGCGTTTTAAGTGTGGGAGAAATCCAAATGACTTTTAAAATATCAAAAAACATTGACAAGTTGGGAACGGCAGGGTTGTTTCTCACTGCATTTTTTTCACCTTGCTGTTTCCCACTTTTTGCATTTGGAGCCTCCGCACTTGGACTTGGCAGTGCCGAACTTTTTGGAGGCTGGACCTTTTGGATCTTTCAGACGATGGTATTGGTTTCAGTATTGGGGCTTTACATTTCTTACCGAAAACATGGTTGCCTGTACCCATTGGCAGTTGCTGTTCCCAGCGGACTCTTAATCTTTTATGCATATCATTTTAATGATGGAGACTATTGGCTATATTTTCTCTACACCGGTATGTTCGGTATGTTGGTTGCAACCCTTTGGAATCTTCAAAGAAACCGGCTGCACAATACAAATGAAATTGAATTGCGATCCACCATTACTTGCCCTGTGTGCGGGCATTCAAAAGAAGAAGTAATGCCAACGAATGCATGTACTTTTTTTTACGAATGCGAAAACTGCAAAACACGCTTACAACCAAAACAAGGTGACTGTTGTGTTTTTTGTAGTTACGGAACAGTGAAATGTCCGCCAATACAGGCCGGGGAGAGCTGTTGTTAGCCAAAGGAGAGGTTGAATATGCAGCCAGGATGCGTAAAAAACATATTAATTTCCCGACAGACTGAATATCTTTGCGCTATGAAAAGGCTGACCACCCTTTTACCCATTTACTTCCTGATCCTTGCCTGCATGCCCTGTGTGGACACGGATGGTAGTAATATGATTACAGGTCAAGCCTCTATCACCTCCTCACATTCACAGGATCAGGATCACGATAATAACAACGAAACCTGTCCACCTTTTTGTTCCTGCAATTGCTGCGGACAAAGAGCACCTGCACAAAGGGTCGTCTACACTTCTTCTCCCATTGAGACATTGACTATTGTCAAACAAGCAGCCCTTCAATCCTTCTCCCTGCAAAATGTATTGCAGCAGATCTGGCAGCCGCCTCAATTAGTATAACCTTATTGTTTCTTAATCGTTTACCCTGCAACCGCTAAGGTCGTGGGCGTATGCATTATTCATTTGTAACAAGGCGTAACTATGTTGAATAAGATCATTCATTTTAGTATTAAGAATAAAGTAATCATTGCAGTATTCACTTTCGCATTGATTGTTTGGGGTATTTGGAGTGCCGCACGAATACCCGTAGATGCACTTCCCGATGTAACCAATAACCAGGTGCAGGTCATTACACGCGCCCCGACACTTGCGGCGCAGGAAGTGGAACAGTTCATCACTTATCCTGTGGAGAAAGCACTATCCAATGTGCAGGGTATCGTTGAAATGCGTTCCTTCTCACGTTTTGGATTGAGCGTGATCACCATTGTCTTTAACGAAAACATCAACGTGTATTTCGCAAGACAGATGATCTCCGAAAAATTAAAAGAAGCAGAGGAGCAAATTCCAAAAGGGGCCGGCAAACCGGAGATGGGTCCTGTTACTACAGGACTCGGCGAGGTGTACCAATATGTTATCCATCCCAGAAAAGGCAGTGAAGCAAAATATTCTGCTATGGATCTGCGAACCTTGCAAGACTGGATCGTTGCACGCCAGTTAAGTGGTATTCCAGGCGTAGCCGAAGTAACTGGATTTGGTGGGATTACGAAGCAATACGAAGTGGCCGTTAACCCCGAAAGGTTGAAAGCCATGAACGTCACTATCCCGGAGATTTTTACCGCATTGGAAAAAAATAACGAGAATACAGGTGGAGCTTACATAGACCGGAAGCCAAATGCTTATTTCATTCGTGGCGTTGGGCTGATCAGGTCATTTGCAGATATCGAAAATATTGTGATCAAGCACCAGGGAAGTAATATACCAGTATTGATACGCGATGTTGCCAAAGTACAGTTTGGCTCTCCTCCACGTTACGGTGCGATGACCTTCGATGGTGAGAAAGAAGTTGTAGGCGGGCTGGTGCTGATGATGAAAGGAGCAAACAGCGCTTCGGTGGTTGCGGCTGTAAAAGAACGTATGGCAACAGTAGAGTCTTCTCTTCCAGCCGATGTGATAATCGAACCATTCCTGGATCGTACCAACCTGATCAACCGGGCGATTAATACGGTAAAAACAAACCTGATTGAAGGTGCATTGATCGTAATACTCGTACTGGTTTTATTCTTAGGAAACTTACGCGCAGGTTTGATTGTGGCATCTGCTATTCCTTTATCACTGCTGTTCGCGCTCGCTCTCATGAATTTGTTTGGCGTAAGCGCCAACTTGATGAGCCTGGGGGCAATCGACTTCGGGCTTATCGTGGACGGAGCGGTGATCATCGTGGAGGCATCACTGCATTTTATCGCCGCTAAAAAAATAACAGGCAGGCTTACCAAAACAGAAATGGATATCGCTGTAGAAGACAGTGCTAAAAAAATGATGAGTTCTGCCGCATTCGGCCAGGTCATCATCCTGATCGTTTACCTGCCAATACTTTCTTTGCAGGGAGTGGAAGGAAAAATGTTTCGGCCCATGGCAGAAACAGTAGGTTTTGCCATACTGGGTGCACTCATCCTCTCACTTACTTATATACCGATGATGAGTGCCGTATTCCTTTCGAAGAAAGGTACCCACAAAAGAAATTTTTCAGACAGGATGATGGATTCTTTCCACCGTATTTATGAGCCGCTGCTCAAGGCAGCAATCAAACTAAAATATCTACTTACCGGAATTGCTGTCGCAATTATGGTTATCACTGTATTTGTTTTCAAAAGCATGGGGGGTGAATTTATTCCGACTCTCGAGGAA
Organism: Chitinophagaceae bacterium; assembly: GCA_004297075.1. Taxonomy (GTDB): domain Bacteria; phylum Bacteroidota; class Bacteroidia; order Chitinophagales; family Chitinophagaceae; genus Sediminibacterium. Next base: position 43,842 of record SCVK01000396.1, on the reverse strand, counting down.
GGGGATTACGCCATTGAGTTTGTTTTACCGCAGGGATCTTCTTTATCACAAACCGTTGAAACCGTTTTGATGGCGGAGCGTATGTTGAAGACATTCCCGGAGGTGAAAATGGTAGTAGGAAAAACAGGAAGCGCTGATGTTGCCACAGATCCGATGCCACCCGAGGCGTCAGATCTCATGGTGATACTTAAAGACAAGAAAGAGTGGACCACCACGCATGATTTTATGGCGCTGGCTGACAGTATGCGTGAAAAATTATCGACCATACCAGGGGTAATCGCAGAGCCGAGCCAACCGATACAAATGCGGTTTAACGAACTCATGACAGGTATCAGGCAGGATGTAGCGATCAAAATATTTGGAGAGAATTTAGACACATTGGTGGCCTACGCCGACAAAGTAGCTAATGTGATCAAACCCATTGAAGGCATTACACAACCACAAGTGGAAAGGATTGATGGGCTACCACAGATCACAGTTGAGTATGACCGCGCAAGACTATCAGGATATGGCCTCAACATAGCCGACGTGAACCAGATAATCAGTACAGCGTTTGCAGGTGAAGTGGCCGGAGCCGTTTATGAGAACGAAAGAAAGTTTGACCTGGTGCTGCGCTTAGACAGCAGTCATCGTACCTCGCTCGAAGATGTAGGCAATTTATATATACCGATGCATGATGGCACTCAGATCCCGCTTTCGCAGGTTGCTGCTGTTGCTTTTAAAACAGGCCCAGCACAGATCAGCCGTGAAGCAGGCAAACGAAGAATCTACGTGAGTTTTAATGTAAGTGGCAGAGATGTTGCAACCGTTGTAAAAGATGCACAAACGCAACTCGCTGCAAAAGTAAAACTGCCTGCGGGTTATTATTATACCTATGGTGGAACGTTTGAGAATTTACAAAAAGCCAGTGCAAGGTTAATGATTGTGGTTCCGCTTTCCCTGTTACTGATATTTTTTATGCTGTACCTCACTTTCCGTTCCGCTAAAAAAGCGGCATTGATCTTTACTGCCATACCTATGAGTGCAATAGGTGGTGTATTTGCTTTGCTGTTGCGTGGCATGCCATTCAGCATTTCAGCAGGTATTGGTTTTATCGCCTTGTTTGGCGTAGCGGTACTAAACGGCATTGTACTCATCAGCACGTTTAACCAGTTACAGAAAGAAGGGATGGACAACATTGTGCAAAGGGTTATGGAAGGAACAAAGCTTCGTTTGCGTCCTGTGCTTATGACAGCCACTGTTGCATCACTCGGATTTTTACCGATGGCGTTAAGTAGTGGTGCCGGTGCAGAAGTGCAAAAACCGCTGGCAACGGTTGTGATAGGCGGATTGCTGACAGCTACATTCTTAACATTAATATTGATACCGTGCCTGTATATCATATTCTTTAACCATAAGAAAAAAATGACGAAAACAACCACAACAATGATAGCAGTGATGGCAGGGCTATTGTTTTCATTGCCTGCACAATCGCAAACCACTCCGAAGAGGATGGGTATTGGAGAAGCAATAGAGTCGGCCAAAAATAATCTTCAATATGGAATTAACAGCCAGCAGATCAGTAAGGGAAGGGCACAGATAAACACCGCAACCCTGCTTCCAAAAACAGGCGTATTTGCAGAGAACGAGGACCTGCGGCCAAGTGATAAAACAGGCATATTGAAAGTCGGTGTTTCACAAGCGCTTGCGTGGCCGGGTTTATACAAGGCGCAAAAAAACCTCTACCAAGAACAGTTGAAATATTACGAAGCAGGAACTGCTGTAATCGATGCTGAGATCAAAAGAGATGTACGCGCTGTGTATTACCAGCTATGGTACTTACAGGACAAAGAGCAATTATATCAAAGGCTCGACAGTATTTACCGCGCATTAAGCAATGCGGCAAGGCTTAAAGTAAAAACCGGTGACAGTCCGGGATTGGATAGTATCGCTGCAAACACACGGTTAAGAGAATTGCAGGCATTCATCGAACAGAACGCAGGCGATATACAGATACAGCAACAATCCCTGATGCAATTGCTTAATAGCAATGAAAGCCTCATGCCACCATTACAACCTGTGCAAAAATTGCAGGCGGTTGGTATGCCTTTGGACAGCACCCATCCAGAATTACGATTACAGGCGCAGAATATCAATATTGCCAGTGCCGGTATCGCAGTTGTAAAAAATGAAAACAAGCCGGAATTTTCAGGAAGGTTTTTCACGCAACGTGTATGGGGTGCGGCAGATCCGTTTACCGGCTTTTCCGTTAGTGCAGCAATTCCCTTATTCGGAGGTAATAGTTATAAGAGTAAAGTAAAAACAGCAGAAGCAGAAGCAATGGTTCAGCAAAAACAATCGGAATATGCGAAGCAGCAATTTGGTACACGCCAACTGCAATCACAAAAGGAGGTATATAAGAATAATAGTTTGTTATCCTTCTATGAGAAAACAGGACTGCACCAGGCTGGTGAGATCATTAAAGCTTCTTCACTTGCTTATAAAGCAGGAGAAATAAGTTTTGCTGAACTCTCACAGTATCTTTCACAGGCTATTGACATTCAAAAAAATTACCTGGAAGTACTGAACGCTTATAATCAATCGGTCATTCAATATAATTATTACACCAATCAATAAACCATTAAGATGAATAAGTTACTAATCATATTTTTATTTGCAGTTTCCATATCGTTAGTTTCCTGCGGTGGCAAAGACAAACCAAAAGAAGCGGTCATAGAAGAGAAAAAAGAACCGGAAGAAGAAAGTGAAACCGGCACCTCGCTGACAGCAGAGCAGATCAAAACCATCGGTGTACAACTGGGGATGATCGAACAAAAGCAATTAACTGCATCGCTTAAGACAAACGGTGTCTTAAAAGTGCCGAATCAAAATAAAGCCAGCATCAATTCAGTTTATAGCGGTGTGATAAGGTCATTGCTTGTTCAGCCGGGAAACACAGTTACGAAAGGACAAACCATTGCCACGATCGCTAACCCTGAATTTATCCAGGTGCAAAGTGAATACATAGGCATCGATTCAAAAATGGTATTGGCTGAACAGGAATACAATCGCCAGAAAGAACTGAATGCCGGTAACGCAGGTGCGTTAAAAAACCTACAGTCAGCAGAAGCAGAATTGAAGTCACTTCGCAGTCGCAAAGCCACTTTACAGCAACAGGTTCAGTTGATGGGTATTGATCCATCAAATTTGTCCAGCGGAAAACTAATCTCCGTTCTGTCTATAAAAAGCCCGATCAGCGGGATTGTCAGTAATGTGCTCGTCAAGATGGGAAGTTATGTTGACCTGACAACGGTTGTTGCGGAAGTGGTTGACAATAGCCAGTTGCATCTTGACCTGTTTGTGTATGAAAAGGATTTGTCCAAACTAAAGAATAATCAAACCATTCATTTTACCATTACCAATGATCCGGGTAAAGAATACGATGCAAAGATCTTTTCCTTAGGTTCATCTTTTGAAAATGAGAGTAAAGCAGTTTCTGTTCATGCTATGGTGAGTGGTAATAAAACAGGATTGATCGACGGAATGAATGTAACGGCAAACATTAGTTTAGACAAACAGGTGATGCCAGCTATCCCTTCAGAAGCCATCGTTAGTTACCAGGGCAAGGATATTATTTTCATGGTGGATTCAGTAGACAACAAAACCGGGGACACCTATTTTAAAATAATTCCGGTAGCAAAAGGAACGAGTGATATTGGCTATACAGAGATTACTTTGCTGAATGATATTCCTCTAGGAACTAAGGTTGTCACCAAGGGCTCATTTTTTATTCTTGCGAAAATGACAAACAAAAGTGAGGACTAATAAAAAGACTATTGCCATACTGGCAATGACTTGGTTTCCAAAGCCGCGTTTTTTAGTGTTGACTATAATGACAAATACCTACAGTATGAACACTAATCTGTATTACTATGAATGAAGCGATAGAAAATATACTACAATCAAAGGACATTGCCCCAACGGCCATGCGCATACTGGTATTGGAATACCTGCAAAAACAAACAGCAGCCGTGAATCTGGCTGATGTGGAAGCCGGTTTTGCACAAGCCGACCGCATAACGATTTACCGGACGCTAAAAACGTTTGAAGAAAAAGGCCTCATCCATAGTATTAATGACGGAACGGAATCAACCAAGTATGCTCTTTGCGCCGAAGCCTGCAAAGCAGGTGACCACTACGACCTTCACTTACATTTCTTTTGCATCAAATGCAGGCAGACATACTGTTTGCCCAAACACAAGGTGCCTGAAATAGATCTCCCGGCAGGTTATCAATTGAAAGAACTAAACCTAGTTGCAAAAGGTATATGTGATCAATGCACTTAAACAATGCAATCGGGTTGCATGGACGAGTAGGTAATTTTGGTATATCAAAAACGAATAAAATGAAAACATTCTTAACCCTATACCTGCCGCTATTCTTAATCGGCTTCATCGTGCTGGTATTTGTTGTTCCCACTATCCGCGTTTACCGCCAAACCGGTATCAATCCTTTCCGCTTCAAAACCAATCATGACCAGGCGCATGATTATATTGGAGGATCCATGAAAGTGTTTATCGGGGTATTACTTTTTACAGCACTACTCTATGCCATATCTCCTTCCGCATACAGTTACCTGGCACCGTTCGGATACCTGGAATCTGGAGAAATCAAAATTGCAGGTCTTATCATGGGACACCTGGCCCTTGTAGGTATAATCGTGGCACAACAGCAGATGAAACAATCCTGGCGCATTGGCATTGACTACGATCATGAAACAAAACTGGTCACTGCAGGGTTATTCTCTGTATCGCGAAATCCCATATTCCTGTTCCTGCTGATCGCGCTTGCCGGGCTGTTTCTTGTGATTCCCAATGCAGTGACGTTTGCCGTACTGTGCGCAGCCTATATCGTGTTGCAGGTAACTATGCGGATGGAGGAGGCATTCCTGGCCAGGCAACACGGGCAGATATATCTTGACTATAAAAACAAAGTACGAAGACTGATTTAATTCACTTGTAAACTGATTTATTATGAAACTGAATTGCTGGAAATGTATTGTTCTTCTCTCAGCGCTGGCACTGGTGCTCGGAACATAAACTGATGAACATAAAACAAAAACCATGATAAGCATCCTTACAGGTAGTCTCATTATCAGCCTGCTGCATGCGCTGATCCCCAACCACTGGTTGCCGGTGCTGGCTATCGGCAAGAAAGAAGGATGGAGCCTGGCCGAAACAAGCAGGATCACTTTTATAGCAGGGCTGTCTCATGTGATTAGCACGGTAGTTCTGGGCCTGTTGCTCGGCTGGATCGGTGTTGGTCTTGCGGAGCAACTAGACAGTTTTACTCGCCTGATTGCCCCGTCTATCCTTGTGATCATGGGACTTTTTTTTATACACCAGCATTATAAACACCATCATTTTCATTTAGCGGAGAAAAAACTGGTTAAGAAAACGAAAGGCTCGATCATCACGGCGCTGGTGATTGCCATGTTCCTGTCACCCTGTATGGAAATTGAGGGTTATTTTCTGTTGGCAGGTACGCACGGGTGGTATGCTATGGCACTAATCGCGGCCATGTATTCTTTGGTTACGATAGCAGGAATGCTGATCTGGGTGCGAATAGTGTATAAAGGGCTTTTAAAACTCAACTGGCACAAATGGGAACACAATGCCGGGATCATTACAGGGTTAATATTGGTCATTACCGGAATCATTTCATTTTTTATTTCATAAATACTTACGACATGTCAAAAGAATGCTGCGACACAAATGACAAACCAAAAATGCAGGTGTCAGCTAAGAAAGAAAACGATCATGCCCAGGAAGATGAGCATGATCACGAAGAAGAAGGACATGAGCACATCGGGGAAGAAAGTGATGGATGGCAATCGCATTGGCCATTATTGTCTTCGCTTGCGATACTGCTCGTCATGCTCGTGCTGGAGTTTGGGTTTCACTATGCTCCCCCCTTTCCCCTTGACCTGATCATTTATGCAGCAGCCTACCTGCTTGCGGGGTATAACGTGCTTGGTATGGCTTTCCGTAAAGCAAAACGCCTCGACTTCTTCAACGAATTTTTCCTGATGAGTGTAGCAACTATCGGCGCATTTGCCATTGGCTCATACAGTGAAGGCGTGGCAGTTATGGTGTTTTATTCTATCGGTGAATGGTTCCAGGATGCAGCAGTGAACCGGGCCAAACGCAGTATCAAGGCATTGCTGGATGTGCGTCCTGATCAGGTGACTGTGATCCGCGACAATGCATTCATAGCAACCAATCCATCAAGTGTTCAATTAAATGAAACTATCCAGGTGAAACCCGGCGAGAAAGTAGCACTGGACGGAGAGTTACTATCAGAAAACGCTTCTTTCAATACCGCCGCGTTAACAGGGGAAAGTAAACCAGATACAAAAAACAAAGGTGAAGCGATCTATGCAGGGATGATTAATCTGAATACAGTCGCCGAAATAAAAGTGACGGCGCTGTTCAAAGACAGCAAGCTAAGCAAGATCCTTGAAATGGTACAAGACGCCACTGCGCGCAAATCGCAAACACAGTTATTCATTTCGCGTTTCGCGAAAATTTACACGCCGATTGTATTTCTTTTAGCACTTGGTGTTTGCTTCGTTCCTTACTTCTTTGACAGCAATTACAATTTCCAGACATGGTTCTATCGTTCTTTGGTCTTTTTAGTGATCAGTTGTCCTTGCGCATTGGTCGTTTCTATTCCGCTGGGGTATTTCGGTGGTATCGGCCTGGCATCACGAAATGGCATTCTCTTCAAAGGAGGCAATTTCCTGGATGTGATGACCAAAGTCAATGTGATTGTAATGGATAAGACGGGGACTTTAACGAAGGGGGTTTTTAAAGTACAGGAGGTTGTCGCAAAAAATATCGACAAAGCAGAACTGGTTAGATTAACTGCTGCACTGGAAAGTAACTCAACACATCCCATTGCAAAAGCAGTGGTGGAGTATGCAGGTGACAGTGCAAAAAATACAAAAGCGGAAAACGTTGAGGAGATATCCGGTCACGGTTTAAAAGGCAAAGTAGATGGCAAGGAAATACTCGCAGGCAATGTGAAGTTGCTAAAGAAATTTGATATAGCATACGATAGCGAAATTGAAAAGATCGTTGACACAATCGTAGTGGTAGCTGTCAATAATCAATATGCAGGTTATATCACGATAGCAGATGAAATAAAAGAAGATGCGGCAGCAGCAGTCAAAGCGATGCATGCATTGGGAATAAAAACAGTTATGCTTTCAGGCGACAAGCAATCGGTGGTGGATACCGTAGCAAAAACCTTGGGCATCGATGACGCATTCGGTGATCTTTTACCGGAAGGCAAAGTAGAAAAAGTGCAAGCATTAAAAGACCAGGGAAAGCATATCGCATTTGTTGGTGATGGGGTTAACGACGCGCCTGTTGTGGCGCTCGCAGATGCAGGTATTGCGATGGGTGGACTGGGTAGTGATGCAACAATAGAAACAGCGGATGTTGTCATCCAGAATGATCAGCCTTCAAAGATAGTATCAGCTATTAAGATCGGTAAATTGACCAGATCTGTTGTTTGGCAGAATATAGTATTGGCAATGGTAGTTAAAGTAGTTGTGTTAGGGCTTGGCGCAGGCGGTATTGCCACACTATGGGAAGCGGTAATCGCCGATGTCGGCGTTGCGTTGCTTGCTATTTTGAATGCGGTGAGAATTCAGAAAATAAAATTTCCTGAGTAAGGTTATGATCAAACGAAATATTAATTTCTTTAAGAACTATATTTTTATGAATACAGCAGAAATAAAACAAATTATCTCCGGTGCAAAGTTTAACGTAGGAAATACGGTTACATGGGAGTTTAACGAAACTACCCTTGTAGTTAATGGCAAACCGCTTACGCAATACAGCTTATATGAAGAAGATGGAGAATGCTACCTGCATACTGATAACCCGGTAACAACAAATGAAGATTACCTTATCGCGATACAAGGAGAAATGCATAGTCCCTATAAAATCCTGCTCACTCCAAAATATTCAAAGAGTAATCCGTTGCTTCTTGAACAGGAGTTTTCATTTTAAAAATAAGTGGAGAACCCAAACTGAAACCCGGCCAGCCTTGATGGCGGATTTCCCAATAGATCTGTTTGCCAGTTATAACGGTAGTTAAACCTGAAAACTGTTTGCGGTGTGGGCCGCCAACTGATGGCGGGAACAATTGAATAAATATGATCTGCAATATTATCGCCTGTTGAAAGAAATTTTCCTTTGTTCCAGTCTACATATTCTAACCTGACAGCAACATTGAAAACAGATTTTTCAAACCCAAAAACAGGTCTTGAAAATACAGGCTGAACGATATCGAGGAAACCACCCTGCTGTGCGCTTCCAAACTGCTCTGAATATGTATTCGGAACATCTAACGAAACCCATGCCCATTCACCATTGATAAAAGTTTTTGTTCTGGAAAGCGTTGTGTTGAAATCAAGCGCATACACATTTACATTTCTTTTCTTATCGAGAATAAGCCCGTCGTCCTGAAATTTATTGTAAACACCACCCATGTAAGAAACACCAATCTCTCCAATCTTGTTATTACGCAATGCAAATTTTGCAGTCAGTAGTGGCACCCCATTAAAAGATTCTTCAAACCTGTCAGGGTTTTCCTTTGCTGCGGGCAGATAAGTTTTGTTCTGCCCATTGGATATGATGCTTTCATCAAACCCGTTGGTCAGGTAAAGCTCGTAACCATATACCCAGTCCTTACTGTATTTTTTGCCATAAACGCCAAACCCAACATTACTCCAGGTAGCGGGCAGCATCTGTGTTGCAGAAATCGGTCGGTCTACAAATTCCCATTTGGGGCCATCGTGGTTCTGGTTAAAAGAACCTATCGGATTCATTACCACGCCTCCGCGAAAATTTAAGAGCGGTGCCAATTCAAAATCAATAGATGCAAATTCAATATTGATTTCTTTGGTTCCATCTTCAAACTCAATCTCTGAAAGAAACTTGAGTCTTTTTGAAATGGAAGATGCCACAAACAGCGTGAGCCTTCTCATTTGAAATTGATGGCCTTCGCTTACACCATTTTCGTTTAAGTATTGATAATTGGCTTCTACATAGCCTCCCAAAGAAACCGGTAGTTTGCCGGCAGCGAGCAAGGGTCTGTTGTACACAGCATCCATGTTAAGCAAGAGCCTGGAAGTATCATTAACGGGTTTTCTTAATAAGACAGGATCTATTTGCGCAGACCCTTTACTTATACTCAAAGTGAGAAGAAATAATATCGCAATATTTTTCATGATTGTTTTCTTAGGTCGATGAATATTTCCCTGTTGGTCACCTGTATGGGGAAACTGCGTAATGAACTATCTGCGGGGCCATTGGTAGCAAGTCCTTTATTATTGAAGGCGCTTCCATGCGCCGGGCATTGCAATGAATCACCGGATGCCTGTAGTTCTGTACCCTGGTGCGTGCAGCGCATCCATAATGCCGAATATTCCTGGTCGCTGAAGCGATATACATAGATGGGATACTGAAGCGTATCATTTCTTACTATGATAAAAGAACGGTAAGCAGGTGTTCCTTTCTGGCTAAAAGTAAAATCATCTTTGTTTATCGTTAGTCCATCCTTGCTGATATTACCTGCAATAAAATGTGTTACCCCGCAGGACGATAGCACAGAAGCCATTGCTGTCATTGATAAACAGGCAGTGCAGGCCTTAACAATAAAATCCTTTCTATCCATTATTCTGTTTATAGTGATTCTAAAAACTGTATCAGCTTCGCTTTATCTGCGGCGTTCAACTGTTGAAATTTATTTTTACTCTGCAAAGCTTCACCGCCATGAAATGAAATGGCTTCTTCAATACTCTTCGCTCTTCCATCGTGTAACAGAAATACCTTACCGCCCTGTGAATTCCTGGACAGTCCCAATCCCCAAAGTGGCGGGGTTCTCCATTCAGCAGTCATAGCGGAACCTTCTGTATAACCGTCATTCAATGCCTGACCCATATCGTGCAATAACAAATCTGTGTATGGGAAGATTGTTTTATTTGCCAGTGCTGCGATTGATGAGGGCCCGGTTTGCAATTGCGGTGTATGGCATTTTCCACAGGAGATAGTAGTAAAAATCTGTTTGCCCGCTACTACATCTGCATTGTTTTGATCGCGCTGTATCGGAGCCTTAAGCGTTTGCAAATAGAAGATCACATCCAGCACTTTCTGATTGGAGATCTCGGGATCAATCTGTAATCCATTGTATGTATTGTAAGATTCATACGAAGAGTTCACACCCATATCCTGGTTATATGCATTTGCTGTTTGTTGGTGAAGATCATATACGGCTGCTTTTTTTCCGAACCGACCAATATATTTTCCATTGCGCTCAATCGTGCCAGGCCGCGATAGACAATATGCCGGAATATGTATCCAGTTGGGTCTTCCCGATATACCATCACCATCCGCGTCCAATTCATCTGATAAACCCATTAGAACTGCATCAGGTACCGCTTCAAGTAATCCCAATCCAGTATTGGCCGGAGGTGTAAAACTGGAAAAAGTTGCACCTGTGGGGATTGTTTCGGGCTGAATGCCAGGCAAAGCCCTCGATTGCAATTGCGGGCCGCCAAGGTGTAAGAATTTGTTTCCCAGTGTATCGCTTTGTCCGAAACGGGTGAGTGTGGTAAATGGGTGCCCTTTCCCATCACCCGCATGACAAGTTCCGCAGGAAGTAGCAACAAAGGTTGGCCCCAGGCCATTGGCACTGGTAAAAATATCGTCATTAAAGGCAATATCACCACGGAGGAAGATCTGGTTCTGTTCGCCAGTTAACCCTTCAACCGGCCCGTCAAGCACACTATCATCCGCAGGAACACCCGGCAATAATTTATTGCAGGATACCATGGCCGCAACCAGTAGAAATAGAAAAGAGATTAATATAATTTGCCTTTGACCCATGCCGGATTTTGGCTAAAGGTAAAATATATTTTGGCATGACAAAATTAATTTTTAGACGAGTCTAATAATTAATTTTTAAAATAAATGTATCTTTGAACCTTGAAGACAGTAAGATCTTTACGTTTTACGGAAGAGAATTACCGCAAGGCTATTTATTCCCTAACGCAAAGGCATGGGATAACTGAAACCTCAACAAGTCATATTGCGGAACAACTCTTAACCAAACCGTCTACTGTTAACGATATGCGCTGCAAACTAGCTGACAAAAAACGAAGTGCCTGCGAAAAATACAAGAAGGTTAAATTGAACAAATCCGGTAAAAAGGATTGATAGGATAATATGAAAATAGGGACTCGCAATAATTCCATGCCGCCACATCTGACGATTTTCAACTTTCTCTTTTTTAAACGATCTCTTCGGCAATTTTCACCAGGCATTGTCCACAACTTTAGCACGTAGGGCAATCTTAAAAAAATCCAGCAATCATCTCCACTATTTTTACACCCCATGTCACAACCTGCCATCATACCTAAACATTTCACAGCTTTCCCTGGACTTATCCTTACCGGCTTCGATGGAAAGATCAATTATGCTATTGCTGACCAGATCAAAAACCGGACAAGGTTTTCCGAATATTCCGCCTGGGGTGTTAGTGGTAAAATCTGGTGGGATGAGCGTACTAAAAACTGGCACGCGGAAGTCTGGAAGAAAAAAGATCACCTCTCTACGCACACTGCATCCATTATTGAAGATCTGGCTTTCTCTATCAAAAAAGAAAACGGCTGGAAATAATGCATCTTCTTGGCTTATACTATTCTCTCCATTCAAACGCCTTAACAATTTTCAGATCGCCGTTATTCTCTTCGCAAAAACCATAATCGAATACATAGTAATACCTTTTTTTACCAACATCTTTATAGTGGGTCATGTAATTTATTTCGTAACCCTTACCAACCAGTAAATGCATAGACACAACGCATGAGTTCTGTTGACCAAGGATCTCTTTGAGGATATCCCTGTTTGCTTTTAGTTTCTTTTTAATGCGCTTCTCGATATAGGCGAAGTCAGATGTATTCTGATTGTGATGTTCATTCTTACAGACATCGCTGCAATACTTTTTATCTGAACGACCGGATATGCTTTTCTCACAATTCAAGCACGTTCTTTTCAAAACTTTGGCTTTTGGCATAATCAATGGCAGTATGGTTTTAACCGGATATAAACGTTTATAGCCGAAACGTACCGTTATAAGCGTTTAGTAATGGACTTGTCAATTTAAAGCTAATAAAATTTGTGAAATAAATCAGCAAAGATGAAAACGCAAAGCACTACCCAACTTATTGGCTATCTCGGCAGCGACCCCGTTACAAGGAAAGCTGTCAACGGCTCTACACTATCGCGCCTACGCCTCGCAACTGATTATTACCGCAGGGACAACAGCGGGAACACCATCCGCAAAGTCACCTGGCACGACATCCTCGCATGGGGCCACCTTGCAGAAAAAGTTTCCGGCAATTTCATCAAAGGCAGCCATGTTTTGATACAGGGTCAAATACAATACCGTACCTATCTCGACCACGAGGGTCACAAAAGATACATCACCGAAATAAAAGCCTCTACTATCCTAAATCTTGACCGCTAACCTTCCAGATAAAAATTTATTATGAAAACACAACCTTCATTCAGTTACAGCCAATCCCAAAAGATTGCTAACTGGGGCTGCCATTTTGATTCGCTGACCGAACTCAAATTCGCCATCTCTATCATAGATGAATATGAATTTATCCGCGAACGTGTGAGGATCTTTTATGACCCTTCCAATCTCCAGCCGACTGAATACCTGCGAAGCAACTACCGCCGTTACACTCCTGATTTTTTGATTCGCCATAAAACAACTGGTAGAGCCTTACTTATCGAGATTAAGCCACGCGCGTTTGAGGGGCAGCCGCAGTTGGATTTACGCAAAGAAGTAGCGGAGAAATATATCCGCTGGAAAAATTACGACTGGACTTACAAAGTCATTTTTGATGACGAAATAATTCTCAGTGTAGAGCAACTGGAAGATTTTAAAGAATGCCGCCGTTTGAAGTCGAAGTCTGCTTTTAAATTATGGTTCGATCAGTACAACAGGAAATTGGATCGTGCAGCAACATCACTTTTCACCAATGCCTCACCTGAAGCAAGGATCAGATACATCATGTTTGGCAATGCGAAGCAGGTTGGTGGCTGGCATCAGTAATTAACAGCATCGTTCCTTGCGTCGCACTAAATTCATCTTTCTTTTCATTGAGCATCTTTTTTTGACTGGATAAGTCATTAAGCGATTACTCTTTCATCCTTTATCTGTCGCGAAGGTCTTGACAGGCTTTGTCAAAAGCAAGGTCTGCACCTTCGTTATCACTCCGGCTGGCCTCACGGTTTTACAAAAAAATACGCTACGCTTTTTGCTTTTGCGGCATAACCGCTTCGCTATTTATTCCACAGTCAAAAATTTTTGTTTGTAAAAACCTTGCTTTTCCCAAATCCTGTTTCAAGGTCCGGTTGCTACGATTTGAACGAACGAGGCACTATGCCGAGTATCCTTTTAAAACCCTAAACAGTCGTATATGAAACACACCACACGTCTTTCCTATCTCATGCAGTTATCATGGGAAGTGCAGCGCAAAAAACATATCAGCCGTGCAAAAGCATTGCAGGCGGCATGGGCAATCACACTCAATGAAGACGTAACCATTTATTATTTGGTTAAACGACACGCAAACCGCAATGTTCCCAACAAGGTAGAAGCCCGTGAACTGGCTCTGTTTAGTTCGCATTAATCCGTAATTATTTTTTATTCATACTTAAATCAACAGTCATGGAAATCACAGCAAGACTTACAGCGGATGCCGTTGTAAAAACAGTAAAGGACGACAGGCAGGTAGTCAATTTCAATGTAGCTATAAACGATAGCTATAAAACCAAAGGTTCGGATGAAGTAAAAAAAGTGGTCACTTATGTACAGTGCGACTATTGGGTAAACCCCGGAATTGCGCAGTATTTAACCAAAGGTGTTTTGGTTGAATTGTACGGGCGTATCGGCGTGAATGCGTACAATAATTTGGAAGGGGAAGCCAAAGCCTCACTCACTTTTCATGTTAACACCATCAAGTTACATGGCAAAGGCAAAGCTGCAAATGAAGCAGCTCCCATGAAGGAGAAAAGCAACGCTCCGGTAATTGCCGGTGAACTCACCGAACCATTGGACGATTTACCGTTTTAAAATTTGATTGTATGCAACCAGTTACAGACTCAATCGAGATCGGTATGTATGCCGCCTGTTTAGCAGATAACTGCCTCAATGAACTCTATGAAAAATCAGGCAGGGGATATATATCCGCTCTCGATGAAATCACCGCATGGGCGCACGAGTTCTATGCGAAGTATTACGAGAAACTGAAGGATTGGGAAACCTTCGAGGAAACAGAAGACAATATCTATAAAGCAGTTTGCTGGGATGATTTTGTCATTGCCTGGGGTATTGACCGTCTGAAAGTTTATCTCACTTCAATTAACCGTTAACTAAACCACAGGGAGCGGCTTACTGCTCCCTGTATTATTCAATCACTCAAAGACAAATTTTATGGCACACCAGATTTATTTAAACGAACAGACAGGACAGCACAGCTTTTTTTCAGTAAAGGAAAAAGCGTGGCATGGATTGGGGCAGGTAGTTGACCAGTACCCAACGAGTAAGGAAGCCTTGACATTTGCTGGGCTGGATTATGAAGTAGTAAAAGAGCCAATTTTTACTACTTCTTACAATAGTGATGGGCAGGCAATGGATGTTACCAAACGTGTAAAAACACACTTCGCAACATTGCGCAAAGACACCGGCGATGTGTTGGGCGTAGTAGGTAAAGATTATGAGATTGTACAGAACATTGACGCATTTACTTTTTTTGATTCAATCGTGGACGGTGATGGCATCCAGTATGAAACCGCAGGGGCTTTGGGAAATGGTGAGCGAATTTTTATTACTGCCAAACTTCCTGACTATATCAAAGTAGGGAAAGAGGATCTAATCGAACAGTATTTATTCCTAACTACTTCGCACGATGGTTACGGAAGTATTACCGCCGCCTTTACACCAGTTCGTGTTGTTTGCCGCAATACCTTAAACGCGGCTTTGAAAAACAAGAGCAACTGTATTAAAATCCGTCATACGGCGAACGTAAAAGACAGGCTGGAACAGGCACATAAACTCATGGGTATTACCAACACTTTGAGCGCAGAACTGGAAACCATCTTTAACCGTTGGGCTTCCGTTCGTATCACTGATCCCGAAGTGAAAAAACTGATCCAGTTAGCTATGTGTCCGAACAAGGAAGTTTATAATAACCTGCAGGCTGGCAAAGACGATGATTTGAGCACCTGCTTTAAAAACATTTGTGATAACGCTTTTGCTTATGCCATGAGCAACCCTACCCAACAGATGGAAACTACGCGCGGAACATTGTACGGTGCATACAATAGCGTGACGGGGTATTTTCAGAATGTGCGCAGCTACAAGAATGACGAAGCAAAGCTAAAATCATTATTGTATGGCGGCACGGCACAACTGCGCACACAGAAAGCCTTTGACCTATGCAGCGGTTTCGAAAAAGAGCAGTTTATCGGGGTGTATAATTAAACGCAAACAGAATAGAATAAGAAAGGGGTTAACAGCCCCTTTCTTATGATCAAAAAAAGCTGCCGCCCCACATTATTGTAAATAGGTCAAAAGGGGGCGGCAGCTTGGGGTTTAATGTGGATGACCGGTTTAATGTGGTTTACGAAACGCTTTGATGATACGGGAGAAAAAACTTGTCTGTGGAGAGATAGGATTTTGGATAACAGGTTGCCAGCTTTTTGCAGGAACAAGGGAATTATCATCCATGTGCAATTCATATTTTGTAATCACTCGTTGGATACGTTTGGTATTGACCATTTGAAATGAATCTGTATTCATAAAAGAATGACGTGAGAGCAGTTCTTCGTAAAATGAAAAATGTACAGGTACCCAACATTCATCACCGGATAGTATATAAAATATTGTGAGTGGATGCAATGATTCATTTTCCATTCTGAACCGAATAATATCCATTATGGGTAGAAAAGAAAACCCTTTGTGCAAGGGTAAAGCGATAACGTAATTTTCATGAGAGGAATGCCTTAATATATGCGCCCTTAAAACCGAAATTCTTTCTTCTGTAAACTGTCGGTTGTTTTGTTTTTCTATCCGGTTAATGGATGCCATTAATTCTTTGGTAGGTGCATGTTTTGAGCAAAAGGAAAAGCCAGCCATTTTGAGTGCCTTGATCCGGTAATCTCTTTCATCTGAACCGGAAAGGAACAAGACATCAAAATCAAAGGTCTTGCATTCCAGCAGCATCTGCACTCCTGAAACCTCCCCCATCTCAATGTCCAGGAGCAATAGATCCGGTTTTGCTTTTTCGAGTAAAGCAAGCCCTTCGGCAGCCGAAGCAGCTTCGGCAATAATGGCTATTTCATTTTTGCTTTCTTTTAATACTTCGCGTAATATGTCGCGGTACATTTCAGTGTTGTCTATAATGATTGTTTTCATCCGGCAAAGATGCCAACCTGCTACTTACTAAACCATGTGGCTTGCACTATAAAATATAGTGCAAGCCACATGGTTTTTACCAATAAAAAATCGTATAGCATCACGGAAATACCAGTTAAGTAAGTGTATTGATTTTTACTTCATTATTCCTGCACAAAGTGCGCCTTTTGGCTGCTGAAGCGGCCATGAAATTCCGGCATAAATAATAGCTGCCATTTACTTTTCCAGGCTTATTTATTCCGTTGCTTGCATGGCCTTGATTGCCAAAAGACGGTAATGGTTCCATAATCATTTTAAACTTAAAAAGTAATGTTATGGAACAGGTAAAAGAATCAATTGATTGGAACATGGTTAGCGAGGTGGAATTGATCTACAAATCGAAAGTAAAAGCCTCGCAAAGACCACAGGTAAAAACTGTAGCTGCGGTTCACGAATTTTTAAAAGCTAATTGGGATGAAAACAAGATCGAATTGGTGGAACAGTTCAAGGTCGTTTTGCTTAACAGAGCTTACCGGGTTTTGGGACTTTTTGAAACTTCTACAGGTGGACAAACGGGAACAGTTGCAGATCCTAAAATGATCTTTACAACGGCTTTAAAAATGAATGCCAACTCGATCATTTTAGCACACAACCACCCAAGTGGGAATCTCGACCCCAGCCAGGCAGATAAACAGTTGACCGAGAAAATAAAAAACGCCGGTCTCTTTCTTGACATTACAGTGATCGATCACATGATCCTTACATCCGAGTCCTACTATTCTTTTGCAGATGAGGGGCTTTTATAGCCCCTTTTTTATTCAGCCATCTACCAGCATGGGTAAATTTTGCCCACGTATTTTTCAGCAATCAAGCCTTTGGTAATTTTAGATTCGTTAAGTATAGTCCGCCTGTGCCAGCGTCCGGCAAGATGTTCAAACGTGTCCACGTTTGGAATCTTGCCCCTTCACTCGGAACTCGTGCGGGGATAAGAAAGCAAGACATAAAAGTGAAAATGAATAGTGATGAAAGAAAAAGAAAAGGAACCGCGCAATCTCATCCTGAAAGTCAGGATGAATAGCACTGAGAAAAATCAACTCAAAAAACTACAACAATCAAGCACTGAAAAAACGATCAGTAATTATGTGCGCAAAGTAGCATTGCAAAAACCGGTGATACTCACTTACCGAAACCAGTCAGCCGATGATTTTTTAAAAGACATGCTGGACCTTAGAAAACAATTGAACGGGGTGGGCAACAATTTCAACCAAGCAGTACACAAACTGCATACACTTGACCGCATCCCGGAGTTCCGTCATTGGATACAGGAACAACACGCTTTGCACAAACAGGTTGTGCAAAGTATTGAAACCATTCGTTTACGCATGAACCAACTCTACGAACAATGGTTGCAAAAATAACCTCCCCAGCCAGGATAATTGCTGCACTGAATTACAATGAAAACAAAGTGCAGGAAGGCAAAGCAGAATGCTTACACGCCTCCGGGTATTTACGTGACGCTAGTGATATGAATTTTTACCAGAAACTGGAAGGCTTTGAACGGTTGAACAACCTGAACAGTCGTGCAGCCACTAAGACATTGCACATCTCACTCAATTTTGATCCTTCGGAAAAGTTATCGCATGATAAGCTAATCACTATCGCAACTGATTATATGGAAAAGATCGGCTTTGGTATGCAGCCCTGGCTAATGTACAAACACAAGGATGCGGGGCATCCGCATATCCATATTGTTACAACAACCATACAAGATGATGGCAAACGAATTGACACTTATAATATCGGTCGCAATCAATCCGAAAAAGCGAGAAAAGAAATAGAACAATCCTATGGTTTGGTTCGCGCAGAAAATCAAAAGCGATTATTTAATAAACAGATTATGCCGGTACACGCGGAAAAGGTCGGCTATGGAAAAACGGAAACCAAGAAGGGTATTACGAATGTAGTGAATGCAGTTTTGAATACATACAGGTTTTCCTCGCTACCTGAATTCAATGCTATTCTCAGAGCTTACAATGTAGTTGCTGACAGAGGCCAGCAGGACGGGCGTATTTATAAGCACAAAGGACTTATGTATCGTGTCTTGGATAAGGATAGCAATAAGATAGGCGTTCCCATCAAAGCCAGTTCAATTAATAGTAAACCTACACTTGAAAAGCTGGAAAGCCTGTTTGAGAAAA
Source organism: Chitinophagaceae bacterium (assembly GCA_004297075.1). Lineage (GTDB taxonomy): Bacteria > Bacteroidota > Bacteroidia > Chitinophagales > Chitinophagaceae > Sediminibacterium. The sequence goes on along the minus strand of SCVK01000396.1, from coordinate 25,120 downwards.
ACAAAGCACTTAAAGAACCCTTCAAAAATGCTTTGAAAAATTTGATCGATCAGGTACTGGCCTCGCAGCCCAGGGATATGAACACATTTATTCGCGCTCTCGAACAAATGAATATTGCAGCGGTGCTACGTCAAAACATTGAGGGAAAAATATACGGTATCACTTTCGTTGACAACAATAATAAAACCGTGTTCAATGGTAGTGATATTGGTAAAGCTTACAGTGCAGCACACCTAACCACTGAATTAGCATCCTTTGCTAAACAAAACAAGGCACACCAAAACATCCCGGAAACAAAAGGGATGGATGCTTTGCAACTATCACCGGAAAACCTCGTTGACCTGCTGTTATCACAACAGGTGCAACCGGATTATGTTCCGGTTCAGTTGCTGAAAAAGAAACGTAGGAAAAAAAGAAAATCACTCGGATTATAAACACTAAAAACAATCGTATGTCTGCTACAGGTGAAAATGAAATGGGGCTTAGAAAAATAATGGACATGACAAGGCTTGCAAGCATTATCCTTTTGCTATTGCACTTTTACTTTTATTGTTATGCTGCTTTTAAATATTGGGGGGTATCCGCTGCTTTGACTGATAGAATTTTACAGAATACAGTCAGGACAGGTTTATTTAACAGCTTCCACCATTCCAAATTGATCGCACTTGGGCTATTGGCAATTTCATTGGTTGGAGCGAAGGGCAAAAAAGATGATGAACTACAACCCAAACGGATTTTAGTTTTATTGGTCTCCGGTGTCTTTTTCTTCTTCGCAAGTGTTTGGATTTTGGAGATGGAGGGTAACGTGCAAGCAATTTCCATTATCTATATGGTTGTAACTACCCTTGGATTTCTTCTGATACTCGCTGGTGGAAATTTATTCAGCCGCTTGATTCAAACGAAATTATCCAATGATGTATTCAATGAGGTCAATGAAACTTTCCCGCAGGAAGAAAGATTAATACGAAATGACTACTCTGTACATTACCGCGCCAGATATATGCTTAAACAACAGGTACGCAATAGTTATATCAATATCATTAACCCTTTTCGTGGTTCCATTGTATGCGGTACGCCGGGTGCCGGTAAGTCGTGGTTTATTATCCTCCCATTAATCAAACAGATGATCGAAAAAGGGTATGCACTATTCATCTATGATTTTAAATACGATGATTTAAGTAAACCTGCCTATAACTGGATGCTTGCCAATAAACACAAATATGTGAACCCTCCATCGTTCTACTCCATCAATTTTGACAACCTTGCAAACTCACATCGGTGCAATCCTTTAGACCCTTTGAATATGCTCGATATTACAGATGCCACCGAATCAGCCAGAACGATCCTGTTGGGACTAAACAGGGAATGGATCAAAAAGCAGGGAGATTTTTTTGTCGAGTCCCCTATCAATTTCGTAACAGCAGTGATCTGGTATTTACGCAAATATGCGGGTGGCCGTTATTGCACTTTACCTCATGTCATTGAAATGATACAGGTAAAATATGAAGAACTATTCCCGGTACTTCAAACCGAACCAGAAATACAGGTACTCTTAAATCCATTTATCACAGCTTATGAAAATGATGCAATGGAACAATTAGAAGGGCAGGTGGCATCAGCTAAGATTTGTATGGCTCGGCTTGCTTCCCCTCAACTATACTGGGTATTATCAGGCAATGATTTTACCCTTAATATCAACGATCCACTCCACCCTAAAATAATCTGTGTAGGAAATAACCCCGAAAAGCAGGCGATCTACGGAGCGGTGTTATCACTTTACATCTCGCGATTGGTCAAGCTCGTCAACAAGAAAGGGAAACAAAAATGCGCATTGGTATTTGACGAGTTCCCGACCATCTTTTTTAATAACATCGATTCGTTGATTGCTACTGCAAGAAGTAATAAAGTAGCACCTGTTTTGGGGATGCAGGATTTTAGCCAATTGCGAAAAGACTATGGCAAAGAGCAGGCAGATGTAATTGTGAATATTTGCGGCAACCTGATCAGCGGCCAAGTAATGGGTGATAGTGCGAAATTATTAGCAGAAAGATTTGGAAAGATTATGCAAGACAGGCAGAGTCTTTCTATTAACCGAACTGATACTTCTGTCAGCAAATCCATGCAGTTGGATTATGCGATACCGGCATCCAAAATATCAGCGCTTTCTTCCGGTGAATTTGTTGGGATGGTATCAGATGATCCGAATGAGAAAATTAAACTAAAGATGTTCCATAGCGAGGTATTGAATGATAGCAAAGCTCTAAATGCAGAAATAAGCAGGTTCCAGGATATACCACCTGTCAGGCAACTGGATCAGCAGGAAGTGCAGGATAATTATTATCAGATAACTCATGATATAAAAATGCTTATTGAGCAAGAAATATACCGGCTTAAAATTCAACAGGAGGAAATAGATGAACTATCATAACAATGGCAATTAGCTATAAATCAACCTCTTGCGATGTTTAACCATCTGTGTAAAACTAAATCTTTTAGCATTGAAGGTAGTTTGGTAATTTTAAGTCAAATATTCTACCATGTTCGAAAAAGTTTTAAAAGAGTTAGAAAGACTTAAAGAAATGAAGCAGGTTACCATTCCTATTCATGCAGATGGTGAAGGATATATCGATAAGGAATGTCCAAACGGAGCTTGCCTTTTTCAGTTTAAAGTCTTGGAAGAAGATTGGCAGAATATTTTTAATTCTGAAAAAGTGTATTGTCCTATGTGCAGGCATGAAGCAAATTCCAAATCTTGGTACACAAATGAGCAACTGGCGGAAGGGCGTGAAAAAATAAAAGGTCATATCACGAATCGTATTCATAATGCGATACGGGAAGATGCAGTAAATTTTAATTCTCGTCAATCCCGAAATTATTTTCTGTCATTGACCATGAATGTTACAGGTGGTAGAAAAGATGAAACCATTCTACCGTTGGCATCGAAAGAAGAAATGGAATTAAAGATTACCTGCCAGGAATGCAATTCAAGATATGCAGTGATAGGAAGCGCGTTCTTTTGTCCTTGTTGTGGTCATAATTCTGCGGAAGAAACTTTCGCAAATGCTGTCAAAAAAATCAAAGCAAAAATAGACAACATTCCACATATCAAAACTTCGCTTGAAACAATCAGCAAGGATACTGCTGCTATAACCTGCCAATCTTTAATTGAAACAAGTCTTAATGATTGTGTGGTTGCCTTTCAAAGATTTAATGAGGTTTTGTTTGGCCGGAAATTTCCTGCCACTAAAGTTCGGTTCAATAGTTTCCAGAATATTGAATTCGGTGCAGAATACTGGCGGGAAGCAATTGGTGAAACATTCAATGACTGGACAACTGAGAAAGAAATTAAGAGTTTAAAAATATTTTTTCAACGCAGGCACCTTTTATCACATACAGAAGGCATTGTGGATCAAAAATACATTGATTCATCAGGAGATCTATCCTATAAAATTGGGCAGAGGGTCGTTGTAAAAGAAGCTGATGTGAATTTGTGTCTGTCAATCATCGAGAAAATCATTCAGGCACTTAGCAATAAAACACAAAATATATGAAGGCGCATTATATAATTGATTTCAAACCAGGCTATCAAAAATTTCCTTCAAGATTTAGAATTAACTCTTCTCTTGAAAGCATTATTTCGTTCATCCATTCATTGGAAGATGAAGCCAAGTTTTCTGCACCTGACTTTAATAGGTTAGTTGACTTATGTTTCGAGTTGATCAGTAGGTTGCCAATCCCAATAAACCACCTTCAGGATTCTTTTATTCTGAGAGCAAGGGAAAATAAGAACGGAGAGGTTTTTAGCAGAGCGTCTGAAATTTCATACAATCCATACAATCATTTGGTAGACCAAGGCAGATTTAATCTTTCGGGGGAGCAGGTTTTCTACGGTGCAGCTCCATTAGAGTCTAAGAATGGAAGCGGCCAGCTCACATCTATATGTGAACCTTGCAAAGAACTGTTTGATACTACTTGTCAAAATGATCTAAAATATTTTACAATAGGCAAATGGAATATTATTAAGCCCATCAAAATAGTTATTCTCACCTTCTTTAAAGATGCACTGCAAAAAAGTTCGCAGGTTGGCAATTTAAATCCACATTATGTGAATTTTTTAAAGGCATGTTGTAGTCGTACAGACCTTGAAAAGTGTCTTCGTTTTTATACATTTTTCTCCGGCTATGCCGCAAGAAAATATGACGTTACACAAAAATATCTTTTAACTACTGCTCTTTTTCACGCATTGAAAAAATATTATGGGAATGAATTGGGCATATTGTATTCAAGTTCAATGACTGAAAACAACGGCCTTAATTTGGCACTCACCAAGGAACTGATCGACAACAACTATCTCAAACTGGAAGGTTCACTTATGTTTAAGTCTATGCGCGATAAAAGAAATATCAAATCTTATACAATCGTGCCTGCATCCAATTATGCAGAAGTAGAATCAGATGGCAGGTTCAGGTTTCGCTACATAATTTAAGATTCCTTCAACCAGATATTATGCCACATCCAAAAATCGACTCGCGTTGGGGTCATGATGCTCAAATAGTAGAATACGAAACTTTTTTTCAAAAGGTTGACAGCACCTTTTATTTAAAGTCTGAAGTACATCAGGATGTTCACGGCCATTGGAACGTAATCAAGAGTCTTGTTGAACTAAGCTATTACCAGTATGAGTTTATTGACCTTGCGGTTCAAAAGGCTTTAATGTCTCTTGAATTAGCTATGAAACTCAGACACAAGGAAATTGAAAATAACGACTGGGCTTACCATAAAACAATGAAGCCATTGCTTTACTGGTTTTTTAAACGTGGGTATTTTGAAACAGACCATAAAGAATATATTGACAGAATTGACTGGATGCGTAATAATTATTCGCATCCCAAGATGCATTCGTTTGGTGGACCATTTATTTCACATAATATTTATAGCCCGCTAAACATGATCAATGACCTTTATGAAGATAGGGGTCTTCGCAAAGAACGGAACAACACATGGGATAGACTACAGGTTGTCTTTGACAGGATCAATAACCACGGTGGGTTGATGCGTTGGGAAAATAAGGAGACATTCCCTATCTATTTTGCAGCTATAGAATTTGTAAATAACAAAAGAACACCAGCAGAAATTCATGTAGCCTACAGGGTTCCGTTTACCTTACCTAATACCTGGAAAAAAGGCGATTCTTGTCAGATACATCCTGCACAAGAACTTTCCTTTCATGGAATAGAAGTCGATAAAGGTTTTATAAAAGGAAAAACGATTGACACGGATACACAATTTACTATCGAGCCATTTACAGAAGAAAACAAAATACCTGAATTTGTTGAATGGAAAAAACAGTACACCGATTTTGCAATGGCAACCATGCATTACTTGGCTATTGCATCGCCTATACATTCAAGAGGTCATGAATTGATAAAGGAATTTTATTTACAATAAAATTGATCACTTCTTAAAACCAATTCTTTGCCTTTCTTCCCATTTTCTTTCTTCCGCCTTACTATCCAGCAGGTTTTCAATAGCATCATAAATTTGACTAAGTTGTATATCGTGTTCCCCTATTCTTTGTTTCAGTTCCATGAATTGACCCACTAACTCACCGTGTTCTGAAACAAATTTTTTTAGTGCAATGAAAGCCCTGACTATCGCTATGTTCATTTTTCTTGCCTTGGGGCTTTTCAAGACACTCGCCAGCATAGTAACCCCATGTTCGGTAAAGCCATACGGAAGGGCTGATTTTGGCCTTTTGCCCGATGTCATCACAAATTGTGATGACATATCCTGCCACTCCTGTAAGGTCAGTTTGAACATAAAATCGTCTGGGAAGCTGTCTTTATTACGTTTTATGGCTTGGTTTAGAATCCTTGTTTCAACCTCGTATAACGCTGCCAGGTCAAAATCAAACATGATTTTCTCTCCACGAACATCATAGATCTTCTGCTGTATTGCCGTTAGGTTCATATATCTGATTTTAGACTGCTTTTAGCTGATTATTTTCTGGAACCATCCTTAGCCGCTTTTGTTCCCTTTCTTTCCATTTCTTAGCCACATTCTCGGCATTTTCGCGGGGTGTTACCCTGATGTACTTGTAGAACGATTTGTCTGTTTTATGGCCTGTTATAGCCCTGATTTCAGCCGTCTGAAGGTCTCTGGCGAGATATTCATTGGTTGCAAAGGATCTGCGGGCTGTATGGGATTTGACGAAGAAATACTTCGGTTTGGTCAGGGTTTCACGTTTGCCAGCTACAAAAGTTTTAATAGAAACCTCCTTTTTAAGTAACTCACATTCACTACAAACATCTTTCAGGTAGTCATTGAATTTCTGATTAGAAATGGCTTCGGGGAATTCACCATCATATTTGGCGACCATATCCTTTACTTCAATTCTTAGTGGAATATGAACCCGGTCGCCGGTTTTGGTTTGGGTAACTTCAAGAATATCATCATCAACTTTGGCAAACGCCAATTTGGAGAGATCGGAATAGCGCAATCCCGTATAACACCCAACTATAAAAAGATCACGAACACGCTCCAATTTCTTTTTGTCAGAAAGGTCAAGTTTACGCAGTTCTTCAATTTCCTTTTCAGTTAAATATACGGCTTCTGTTTCAGCAGAAGCCGAACGGAACTTCCTATGAGTGAAAATGGTATTGTTAGTGTAGCCCAATTCCAGCGCCTCCCGCATCAATACTTTTGTGTTTGTGATAAGCTTACCGATAGAATTTATATTGACCTTTTTAACTTTAGTCAGGTAATCAGTAAAGCCATAATAAAATTTCATATCGATGGTATCGAACTCTATCGCCCGATGGCTGAAGGTTTGAAAATCCCTCAAATGGTTCATAAGATTGCGCATGTTATTAATGGTACTGGTTGCAAGGGGCGTATTCTTTGTGAGGTGTACCCTGCTACCTGATTCCATCCTGTCGATAAAATTTTGAAAGAATCCCCAAAAGGAGCGTTCAATTTCACGGTCAATCCTCACCTGACTTTGCTTATTAAAAGTTTCATCAAGAAGATACTTGAACTGCTCAGGAGTAGGTGAGTTACCGTTGTGGGTATTTTGATAGTTATAAAAAGCGTCATTGACCTTAGCTGATACTTCTTTCAATCGCTGGTTAAATTCCAGACTTTCTTTAGCCCCTGGCTTAGCTTTTTGTGCCTTAAAATTCCAGTCAGAAGGATGTATTTTTTCTAGTAGATAATACTTGAAAACTGTCATATTGTAATTCAGTTGAGCATAAATTACAGATACGCGATTGTCATTTGGCCGTTTTAAATAAAATCCCACTTTCATAAAATAGGGTTGGGTTTATGAATTTTGCCCTCGCACAGGGCAAAGTTATTTTCAAAAAACACTCATTTTACAGGGGTAAGCAATGGGGGAAAAAATACGCGTCCTCATATAGAACCATCCTTACCAATCTGTACAATACAAAGGTAGAAAGGAATGAAAATCAAAACTTTGGAGGAAAAAGGGGTCAAAATGGGGCTGAAAAAAATCTGCTCCCCCTACAGCAGCAAAAGCCGCAACATAATCTGTTGCGGCTTTTTATTTTGTGCTCCGCGGCTTTTGAACAGAAGAATATTGAACAAGGAACAGATGAATGGCGAAGGCAGGACGCTTACTACTTCCTCTCACTCGCTTTAATCCAAGGCAACCAAATAGCTAACTGTCCCGCTGAAAGCGGGATTCGATCCCTCCCCCTACAGCAGCAAAAGCCGCAACATAATCTGTTGCGGCTTTTTTATTTTGTGTTTCGCGGCTTTTGAACAGAAGAATATCGAATAAGGAACAGACGAATGATGAAGGCAGGACGCTTACTACTTCCTCTCACTCGCTTTAATCCAAGGCAACCAAATAGCTAACTGTCCCGCTGAAAGCGGGATTCGATCCCTCCCCCTACAGCACAACCTCTTACTAACTCATTGTAAAGCAAAAATTTACAAAGAGTTTTTTATTTATCGTGAAAGATTTGATGAAAGAATATGGGAAGGGCTAATCTGGCTGCAGTCTTTTCCTCGAATACTTATAAAAGAAAAACCTGCCTTAATTGGCAGATTGTAATTATAACACCCTTTGTTTTTGAATTATTTTCTCAATATCCGTCCTGGCAAAATACCTCCTTTTCTGAATCCAACCAATTTTCCCTGCTTGATTAGCTCATATAAAGTAGGCTTGGATATTCGCAATATCTGACAGACCTCTTTATCCCGGCAAACAAAAAAGTTTGACCGGGGTATTTGTTGTAAGGCTTAATATCTGATCACGTCCTATCAATAAATGGAATAATAAATCCATTAAACATTAATCATTAAAATAAACAAAATGAAAAGAAAAATGTTGATCCTCGGAGTGATATTAATAACAGTCCTTGGTAGCTATGCTCAAAAAAGCGAAATATTTACCTCTGAGGGAAAGGCAATTAAAGGATATGATCCAGTTGCTTTTTTTACGCAAAATATGCCGGTAAAAGGTGACGAGGGTTTTCAATATAACTGGAAAAACAGTGCCTGGTTTTTTTCATCAAAAGAAAATCTTGAAAAATTTAAAGCTGATCCTGAAAAATATGCACCGCAATATGGAGGTTATTGTGCATACGGAACATCAGAAGGCCACAAAGCCCCTACCCAAACAGATACATGGACAATACTGGATAATAAATTATACTTTAATTACAACAAAAAAGTAAAAGAATTATGGGTGCCCAATCAAATGGCGCTGATTCACAAAGCCGACAGCCTCTGGCCGGCAATCAGAGATAAAAACTGATCACTGATCTCCGGAAACTTTAAAGACTTCCATCCCATTATAAAACGGGATGGAAGTCTTTTTCTTTAGTTCTTTAACAATGCCAGATAGGTGGCAAGGAAACTCTCTACATGCCAGCCTTCCATCATCATATTATTCTTTACAGTGTAGATATCAATTGCATTCCAATTAACTGTTTTATTGGTGGGTTGAATTCCCAGAAATGCACCAGTATGTTTTGCACTGACAACAGATCTGACAATTACTTTGTTACCATCTACATAAACGCCCTTAAAGTCTATCACAAAATTACTGAAGATGGTGTGATAAAAAGCCTGAGTCTGGCGGAACCCTTCCCGTCCGGTTGGAGCACCAGGGTTAAAAGGCATGTGATCAACAAAATCTTTGTCAAGAACTTTATCCAGCAATGCTGGATTTTCAAAAGAGGCATAAAAATTTTCAACCATTTTCCGGATTCCGGGTTTTACATTTTCAAATTGAGCCTTACCACAAAGTGGTTTGATAAAAAATAACGAAGAGAGTAAAGAGAAAATTAAAATCTTTTTCATAATTATGTTTTAAGTTATAGAGCACTTGCTCCAATATTGCGCAAAGATAAATATTAGATCGACTGCTCCAAATTTAAATTTTATCACTTTTGAAAGGTGGAAACACTCTGAATAGTTGTTTCGATAATATTGGAAACAATTTGTTTATCCGGTTCTGTTCGGAGAAGAACACGCAACCCGGAAATAAGGGTAAGAATATACTGTGTCAGATTTTCAGCATGAATAGTTTTCTTAAATTCTTTGTTTTTGATGGCCTTTTGTATCGCTTTTTTGAACATTGTTCCAATTGATCGGCTTATTTCATCTGATAACAATTGGATTTCCCTATCCTGAATAGTTTCATCCAAGACCGTATTGAAATGAAAACACCCTATATAGGAGTTTTTCCCTTTTTCTTTACGAACAACGTATAGTAATATTTTTCTCAGCTTATCAATGAAAGGTTCCTCTTCAATGAGCATGTCCTCAAGTTTACTCATATAGATCTCTCTGTACCTGACAAGGCAAGTAAGATATAAATTACTTTTGTCCTCAAAACTATTAAAGAAACTACCATTACTTATACCAGTATTCTTGATAATATCCCTTGTTGATGTTTGAGAAAATCCTTTCTCCCAAAATAGATTCATTGCCGTATCTACAACCTGTTCTTCTTTTATCTGCAAAGGTCTCCCCATGAATTGGAATTATATTCTAGGCCCTAAAAGTAAGTAAAACAGGCTTCAACATTGCCTAATTTATTACCCAGCAACCGAATAAATAAAAATGGGGGAATATCCCCCATTTTATCTAAACCTGACCTTGCCTTACCTGACCCTCTTTCCGATTGAATACGGTTATGATTTTACTATTCTCAAGTCTTGTTTAAAGTGCATTGACAGATAGTCTTCCGCCAATATTTATGTTTTGCCCGGTTGTGTAAGAAGATGCACGCATAGAAAGAAATGCAATAACAGTAGCCATTTCTTCGGGCTTTGCTACCCTTCCCATGGGTGTGCGGTCCAAAATATTTCCTAGCTCCTCAGTGTTTCCAAGCAATGCAACGGTAAGCGCCGTTTCGGTAAAACGGGGAGAGATACTATTCACCCGGATAGGTATCTTTGTCCATTCTACGGCAAGATTTTTTCTCATTTGTATTAAAGCACTTTTTTACATACCAGAAGGAGATCCAGTCTGCACATCAAAGCTACCAGCTAAAGAAGCTACATTTATAATGGCTGGATTTTCTCCTTTTACCAGAAATGGATATAGCAATCTGCATAATTCAAAAGGGCCGACTAAATTAGTCTAAATACTTTCTGTCTTTCTTCTTCACCGTAATCTATTGATGACTTTCGAATATAAATGCCAGCATTATTTACCAAAACATCGAGCCTCCCCCGGTTTTGTGCGATCCATTCACTAACGCCAACCCGATGCGCCGGATTACTGATATCAGAAACCAACCCATGTCCATCAAGCTCCATTCCGGTTAATTCATTTTAAAAACCTTAACCTCTTCACTATTTCTTGCGGTAAATAGAATACTTGCACCCAGTAGCAGCATTTTTATAACTGCAGCCTTTCCGATTCCTTTTGTACCGCCTGTGATGAGTACTTTCTTACCTTTTAAATGCCACATATAATGCTGCTTTGACGATTAACAAAAAAGAAGTATTCTTTATAAAATCACTGCCAGTGGCCAATCAATCTCAATCCCGGTAATTGCATGAATATAATTGCTAATAATTTTATCACCGATAACCATAACAACATCTATCATGTTTTCTTCTGTGTAACCGGCTCCGAAGAAATTATCCAAAATTTCTTTTTCAATCCGTCCTTTATTTTGCGTTACTGATAAAACGAATTTTCCCAATGCATCCAACTTAGGATCAAATGAGGCTGTTCCTTTTCGGATTTCAATAATCTGATCATCGGTAAATCCACTTAATTTTCCGAATACAGTATGTGCACTCAGGCAATAGCGACAATCATTGATCTGGCTTACAACCAGGTTTATCACCTCACGTTCTTTCGTACTGATAGATGTTTTTGCATTTTGAAGGTTCAGATAATTACCAAGCGAATTTTTTGAACGCCCGAAATAGGCATATAAATTCGGAACTTTCCCGATAGCTTTTTCGAGGTTATCGAAAATTGCCTGGTTATTTGGTGACACCTCTTCTCTTGCAGGAATTTTAAAAATACTCATTTGATTCGATTTTGTTTTTATCAATTAATAAGGCAAAGTTCAATACCGAATCTCGTAATGTAAATGGCTTTATTTCCTCAAGATTAGCCGTTTTTTCCCGAAATATTATTTCTACCGAGTATTTCCTAATGTTAGTTATTCAAGGCCGAAGACATTTTAAATGATGAGGGCGAAATACCAGTTTGGTTTTTGAAAAAACGACTAAAATGAGAAGCATCATTAAAGCCCAGCTCTTTGGCTATTTCTTTTGATGACTTGTTTGTATAATAAAAAAGCCGTTTAGCCTCTAAAATAATGCGATCCTGTATGACCTGTAAAGGAGATTTGTTGTTATAAAGCAGAAAAAGATTGGAGAGTGTTTTAGGTGATTTATTCAATTGACGTGCATAAAATTTTACCTGATGTTCCGTTCTGTAATTATTCTCAACTAATAAGTTATAAGAGCGAAGTATATCCAATTTTCCAATAGAAAGTTTACCCTGGTCGATATACTGTTCCTTCGCTAGCTTTGTAATTTTAATAATCAGCCGTTTCAGCAGTACTTTCAACATTTCGTCTTTAACACTATCACACCCTGTTATTTCATCGATAAAAACCTGAAGTAGCAAATAGATGCTTTCCTGTTTCTTATCATCCAGCTTAATAATCATTTGATCAGCACTTCCGTAAAACAGAAATCCAACACAACCCAGTTCTGAATCATGATCAACAATACAATAGAATTCGCGGTTAAACTGCCAGGCTACAATGTCTGACGGCTTGCTAAACCCGAATGACTGATTAACCATTAATGGTACCACTGCATTAGATGGCAGATCAAATTCAATCTGGTCAATGATTATTTTTTGAGCCCTTCCTCGGTTCCAGGCAATTGTCAGGTATTTATCCTTCCTGTCTCTCACGTAAAACATCCTGCCGAAGTCAGCTTCCTCCAGACTTAGCAAAATTTCTCCATGAGTAATGGGTTCCTTATAATGATATTTCATAGCAGATAGTTCATAAAAAGGGTTCCTGCTTAGAAACAGAAACCCTTTATTATCAAACCTGATTAATAACTTTCTTGTTCCCTAACGTATTTGGTATGACGCAAGAACACTTATTAACTTACAAACCAGAACCAAATCATATTATTTACCTGTGAGAATTACCCTGATGATATTTTTAACCGGAGGCAATGTGGTAAATCCATTTAATTTAGGCACAGCTGCAATTTTCTGACTTTCCACCAATGGAGTACCTGCAAGATTATATTGTTTAATGCCCGCACCCCGAAATTGATTAATAGCCGTTCCATTATCATACAAAGCAATCATATCGGATATATCAGCAGCCTGAGTCGCATCTACCCCATTATCCATCGTAGTAAAGAACCAATCATTTGAGAATCCATACATAGTGGCTATAGCCAAACGATCACCCGGAACAACTGACAAACCCTGAGAAACCAGTCCACCTGGTGCACCACCTACTGAAGGAAGCAGTACTTTTGTAGTTGGGGCAGGTAAAACATATACAGCCTTTACATCAGGCTTATTTTTTAAAGCAGCGGCCAGAATATCTGCATTACCTTTTTGAGCAAGATCTTTTAACCCTTCGCCTCTATCGTTCTCTCCGGTGACATAAACTGGATTTACATTGCCAGTATAAATTACAACCAGTACTGGAGAAAGGGGTGTGAATATTCCTGTATTATATGCCAGATAGGAAGTCATACCGGGATTATCACCTGCTTCTGCAAAAGATGTAAGTCTGCTGAACGTTGGTTGACCTTTTGCGTAGATTGGCGTTGGATTTAACAAAGCATCTCCGGCAATATAAGATACAGACCATGATCCCGGACTAAGTGGCGTTTCATTGGCAGTTCCACCTGAATTATTTTTTATGGTTAATGTAAAATAAGAATTACCATCATACATCAATGTCGCCTTTACAAGCTATGATGCGGGCAGGTAAGTATTACCTTGAGCGTCAGTACCAGATACTTCCGTTATATTTTAAGGATCCGCAGTTCCGGAGTGTGTTACATTTGAACCTGGTTTTTGACTTATCTTCGTTCCATTATCCCATAATTTGATCATTGAAGAAACATCACCCTGAACAGGATCTCCCAAACTGTTATATACAGATATACCTGGGCTTTCCGGTGCAAAAAATAAATCATTCGACCAACCGTACATAGTGGCAATACTCAAAGCTTCCCCTTTAGCGGCAGAGAAATGAATGGTTGTTGTCTCACCGGGAAAAATCAAACCGGGTGTTCCGTTTCCTTTAAATGATCGGGATTCAACAAGTAATATTGCGTTAAGGTCATTTTCTACGATAATGGTTGTCATACACTATAGACATACAAAAACACCTTTTTATTGCCTAAAACAAACCCTTTTTATTAACCTTTTATGTGAATAAGACTCCCCTAAAAACTAAAAAAAAGGCTGCCCTTTTGAGACAGCCTCTTTGAACCAAATTAAAACACTAATCACGAAAATAATTCTTATTAAGCTGATAGGTTGTTAAAACCAACTGCTAAATCTGTAAGTTGTTGCTCGCAGAAAGCAAAAAAATAGCATTAGCTTTTTATTTTCTTACATGCATCTGTACATACATGCCCTTTTTCCCCATGTACATAAACATGTTTTCCGGATTTGTGGCAGGCATCTGTACAAACATGGTCTTTTAAGGCTGCCTCATTCTTTTTACAGGCATCTGTGCATACATGCCCTTTCTCTCCATGAGCATACATATGTTTTCCAGTCGTTTTACAAGCTTCGGTACATTCATGTTTTTTTAGTTGCTGGTTTCCCTGTGCCTGTGCATTTACTCCAAATGAAATACCAAGCAGCATGATTGATGCAAAAATTACTTTTTTCATAAATTTATTTTTTTAGTTAATGGATCATTGGTTATACAAAAGAGTTTTATTTTATTTTGTGTTTTCTAATGCTGAATACTCTGGAGAGGTTGAATCCAAAATTTATTTCCCCCTTACTCCATTTGTTTGTACTGTGGGTAAGGAATGCATTTTCGTTCAGCCCCGCTGAATTGGAAAAATGCAATTGAAATACATGCCCGCCTGTTTCAATATCAATACCTATCCCCAGGGGATTTTCGTAGATACTTTTATCTAATCCGGACAGTACATAATCATAATCAGCAATAAATGCAATTCGTTTTGACAATTTAAATCTCAGGCCGGCCCCCATTGCAAAGACTTCGTTTTTTTCATCTTCAGAAGCGGCAGGAATCCTATTCCTGTGTACCAAAATCGGATTGAGCTGAAAGGAAAATTTATCGCTGAATTTTCTGCCAACAATAAGCTCATGGTAATAACCAGTTCGGTCAGATATTGGTTTTGCATTTTCGCCTGCAGGAACAGGAGCTGTATTTGCAGTTACTCCACTTACCCATATAATAGAGACAGGAAACGCCTTATAACCTCTTACCTGTTGAACGATCCTCCATTTCACCAAACCATCCAGTTCTTTTTGATAGGTGCTCCGACCTATTCCTACAGTCAGGTTCTTGGTAATACCATAATCAAACCCAAGTCGGAAACTTGCCTGGTCCAATCCAAACAAATTAGTAGCCCCTGAATTTAACGGTCCAAAGCGATGGAGGATACGAAGATCAAGTACTCCCTTGCCTATCATTTCCAGAGATTGATTATTGACAACCCTTGAGGACTTGAAAGCACTTGTCACATATTCCCTTGTTTTGTTGTCTGGTTGTATCAGATTCAACAATGAATCAGTTTGAGCTAAACTCAAACGGGGAACATACAAAAGACTTATTATAATTAACTGTCTTAACTTTTTCATGTTGGCATAATTCATTTTTCTAAATAAACATGGGGAACAATCCCTGTCAGGTTTTATTTGATTTTAAAAATTGTCGCGTCAATAAAGCAGCAACTATGGATATTCCCCTCAGTTATTTCAGAACGTTATCTAAATTGCAGTCAACCGCTATCTTTACAGTTTTTGAAATTTTGTTAGCTACCAGTGCCGGAATTGTGATATTGTAAACTTCCAGGCTGACATTGAATTCGGCAATCAGCCGTGGAATACTATTAACAATAATTATCTTTCCCTGAGCTTCGATATCCCTGCTCACGTTATGTATCATCAGGCTGCCTTTCACCGTCACCATATACATCCCGTCATTGGAATAATTGATCTTTTCATTTTGTTGTACATTACCTGAAAAAACGGCCCTTGGATATTTATCACTTTCCAAATAGTTTTCATTAAAATGCTCCTGCATCAGGGCTTTTTCGAATTCAAATCCTTTAATTGATACCGATACTTGTATAGCCCCGGTTTTTGTAAAAAGAATAGCTGTCGCACTCTTATTAACCGCATCAATATTCTCCAATGGTGCTTTTGAATAAAATGTGACTTTCCCATTTTTGGTATAGACTTTTTGCCCCTTCACCTGGCATATAAAAACCCCGAGTAATGCCGAGATTAGTAAAATATTTCTGATCATCATTAAATTTTTCCGCATATAGTAGGACTTATTTGTAATTCAGAATACAACGATTAAGTATAATATCAGATCCGAGGAGTTCATCCCGATTAAAATCAACAAAAACACCTTTACAAGCAATGTACCTCCCTTCACTCCAATTCCCGATATCCTGTGTACTGTCTATTAAACAATGAACTGATGATCCTGATAAAGGATTTCCAAGATTAATTGTATATGTACTACCGTTTTTCGCTATCTTCCTGATTATTCCTTTTATCAGGATAATTTTTCCGGAGTACTTCTTCATTGCAAGTTTCTCGCTGTTCTCAAATTCAGCTATTAATGCTGAATCAGTTACTTCAAAATCAGGCTTTACGTATGACACATTCACAGGTTTTCTATTATACTCATTCAATACATATAATGCGATAAAAAAAATCAACAGAGCAAATCCGGCTATCATCATAAAAACTTTTTCTCGTTTGCCTGGGATAGCTGTTACCATTGAATCCTTTTTATTCCCGATAATTTTTAGTTTCATACTTCTTGTAATTATTTTCTGACAACTTTATCTTTTTTTAATTATTAGGTGCCCCGGATGCCACCCAACATTTTATCTTATTAATGTTCGCTTCACTCAGCGTTGACCCCAAGGGCATTCGTCTTGATATGACAGCCTCTCTGATTCTAGCAGCAACTCCTGAAATCTGTATATAGTTAGTCAAAGGGCCAGGACCAGATACACTTCCGACTCCATGGCATGCGCTGTTAATAGCGCATGTGGACTGGATAATCGGATTTACATCTGCGGCAAACCCGGCACTTGTGACACCACAATCCATAATAATTACATCTTTTTTCTTTGTGCAGGAGCTAAGAAAAACAGCAAACGATATACAGGAAATAATAGTTGACAGGAATACGTATAACTTCATTTTGACTGGGATTTTTTAAATACAATTAAACCTTTCACCTTGGTAAAGTGATTTTAATAAATTTTCACTACCGGACAATTCACATTACCCGCGTCCGGTACCAGCAATGTGGCGGCCTGGGCTGTCAATAGATTAGACACACCACTGAAAGCCGCATTGTCATATACTTTTACTGTCCATAAAGGTGAATAAGAGGCATTGGATGGTATCGTCGCAACTACATTGTGCGTTTGATTATTACCGGTTTCAGTTTTAAATCCAGAATCAGGTCCACCATTTGGCTGGTTTGGGTTGACATTAAATGATACATAAATTGGTGACAATGGGACAGAACCATTTGCGGTGGTTGTTAAATTCTTTTCAAGGAAATTGAAATAGAAAACCACTTTGTTTTTGTACCAGCCACGTGTCAGGCTTGCATCTTCGCCCGGAAGGAATCGCTTAGTAGCCGTTGATCCTTTAGGAGCAACAGGACAATTAACAATATCAGTTGTTGGGGTAATAGTGTAACCGTTTGCTACCAACTCGCTATAACTGGTGATTGTATTAGCCACATAATTATCAGGAACACTTACCTTAAATACCTGCCAGAAATCATTATATCCTGGATCGCCAGGGATCACATTAATAATATTTAATTGTCCTGTCATCGGCGTGGTTTGCCCATTTTTAAAAAATACCCAGATTGGAGCCGGAGTCGTTGGCTGTACATCAAAATTGTAATAATCTACCATTTGACCGGTTGGGGTAAACCCTCTGGTAATAAATGGGGCTTGATCAAAGTTGACTGGTGCATTAGCTGCAGGCAGTTGGTTGGTGGCATTTCGCACTTGCAGATGTCCTGCTGCAGAACTAAACCTGTCTACCGAAACCATTTCCGCAGTGTTTGGATCTTTTGGCTGAGGAGTGGCTTTATCTTTTTTGCAGGAAATAAGAAAAAGTGTTGCTCCTAATAATACTGTCATTGCATAAGATGTCCTTTTGTTCATATTTAAGATATTTAGTTTTAAGACACAAAAGAACAATCATGCTATCTCAGAGTAGTTCCAGAATTATAACAAAAGTATCACAGCCCGTAACAATTATTGGATTATTGTGCGGAAGCTTGATCTTTGAATAAATGAAATAACAAATCTTTGTACCAAATGAATGGGATTGAATGAAAAAAGTATTGGTTATTGAAGATGACAAAAACATCATTGGGTTACTTACTATACATCTAACTGACCTTTCCTGCGAAGTGACCAATGCGGAAAATGGTAAAGATGCATTAGAGATAGCAACCCAAAATGAGTTTGATTTAATTATTCTTGATCTGATGCTGCCAGGCCTGAATGGCATGGAAGTATGCAGGCGTATAAGACAGAAGGATCATAGCACACCCATCATGATACTGTCGGCTAAGTCGGAAGAGATTGATAAAGTATTGGGGCTGGAGACCGGAGCAGATGACTACATTACAAAACCATTCAGTATACGAGAATTTATTGCAAGAGTGAAAGTAGTCTTTCGAAGAAGTGAAGAAGCCGTCCATGACACTGACAGGGTTATAAAAGGAGTGTTAAAATTTGGTGAACTGGAAATTGATATTGATAAGCGAAAAGTTACGTTGAATAATATCCGTATTGATTTATCGCCAAAGGAGTTTGAGCTGATTACGTTACTTGCTTCCAATCCTGGTAAAAGTTACAGCCGCAAGCGGCTCTTGAATCTTGTGTGGAGCTACGATTTTGAAGGTTATGAACATACGGTCAATTCACATATCAACCGTCTCAGGGGAAAAATTGAAAAGGATATATCCAACCCAAAATATATACTGACTTCATGGGGTGTTGGTTACCGGTTTAATGAGGAACTGTAAAATATAAATCATGTCAATACGAACAATTAAAAACAATCTTCTGTTCTGGAAGATATCAGCTGTATTCACATTGTTACTTATTATACTTGGAGTTACATATATAGGTATAGCTTCCCATGTTTCTAAGAAATATTATAATGAAGTACATCAGCAGTTGTATGGTGATATTGCATCTCACCTGGCCCAATCAACCAAACCTCTTAAAAATGGGAAGCCAGATACATCAGTAACGCATGACATTATACATTCCATCATGGTTATTAATCCAAGTGTGGAAGTGTATTTATTGGATACTACCGGGAAAATTATTGATTTTATTGTACCTGATAAAGCAGTAAAATCGCATTATGTAAATCTTTATAATGTAAAGGAATTTATAGCTGAAAAAGGGAAAAAATATATTTCCGGAGATAACCCCAAACTACCGGGAGAGGAAAGTATTTTCTCAGCTGCCCCTGTTTATGAAAACAGCAAAATTACCGGCTATGTATATGCTGTTTTAGCCAGCGAAAAACAAAAAGAAATATTGGCGGCTTCTAACAATAATCTCCTATATAATCTGGGGAGTATTATTTTTCTTGTTACACTTTCTATAGCATTTATTGTCGGTCTTATAACATTCTTTCTGATTACAGACAGCATTACTAAAATAGCTGACGTGGTAAAACGATTTAAAGAGGGTGATTATTCAGCAAGAATTGAAGGCAAAGCGAAAGGGAATTTGGGATTGTTGACTTCTACTTATAATGGAATGGCAGATGTAATTGTAAGCAATATTGAGAAAATATCTAACACCGATAAACTAAGACAGGAATTGGTTGCTAACGTATCGCATGATTTACGGACACCATTGGCTATTATGCAAGGATATGTGGAAACCCTGGTCATTAAGCGGAATGATATTTCAGGGGCAGAGAAGGACAGGTATCTTGATATTATCATGGACAGTACTAAAAAGCTATCCAATCTGGTAGAGCAGCTTTTTGAATACTCCAAACTTGAAGCAAACGAAGTAAAGCCTGAGAAGGAGCAATTTCTGCTGAATGAACTGGCTTCTGATATCTCAATGAAATACCAGTTGCTTGCCAAAGAAAAAAGTGTCACTCTGCAATTAAAATCTTCGGATAATTTGCAGACTGTATTTGCAGACATAGCACTTACTGAAAGAGTAATTCAAAATTTGCTGGATAATGCTTTGAAGTTTACTCCGGAAGGAGGATGTATAACAATACAACTCCAAACCAAGTTACAAGGGGTGGAAGTATCTATAGCTGACACAGGAATAGGGATTGATGAGGTTGATCAGGCATATATATTTGAACGCTATAATCAACTATCAAAAAATGAATTTCCAAAAAAAGGTATGGGATTAGGGCTAGCTATTGTGAAGAAGATACTCGATCTGCATCAGATAAAAATCAATGTAAAAAGTGTACTTGGCGAAGGGACAACATTCTGGTTTGAGTTACCGGTAATGGAAAGGATAAATTGTTTATAAATGGTAATTTTACAATTAATTTCTTGCAAGTTGAATAAATAAATCCCCTAAGTTCTCAGTTGTTTGGGCTAAATAATATACATTGATATTATTATTCACCAATAATTTATTTACCCTGAATATTTGCTCACTGTTTTCAAATTCAATAGATAATTTGTTTTCCCGAAAGCTTGAAATTGTAAAATCTTTTGCTATGAATTTTTTTGCTTTTGGCAGTTCATCCATTTTGACTTCTAAAATAAAATTTTAAGGTTTAAGTTTCCCTAATTCAGCCATTATAATTCTGTTTACCAACGAAAAAAGCTGGACCCTTCTGTTTAATTTTTATAATACCAACTGTGCTTATTAATAAGATAATTACCCATCAGTGTTGGCATAAAACCTGTAACTTTCTGATCCCTTATTCAAGTGATCATGAAAAAAATCATACTTGTTATTGCTGTTATCAGCTGCGCTGTCTCTCTCTTCTCTCAATCGCTTAACCAGCCACCTGCTTTAGCTGCTATCCGCGTGGCAGACCTTAGAAATGACCTTTATGCACTGGCCGATGCCCATTTTAAAGGCCGCTCTGCCGGTACCCTCGATGAATTAAAAGCCTCTATGTGGATGGCCGAACAGTTCCGTGCCATTGGTCTGCAACCTGCCGGTGATGATGGTACCTATTTCCAGTTCTTTTCTATGTGGCGCAACCGGCTGGCTGATCATAGTACTATCCGTATCAATAACCGCCCGCTGACTTTATGGAGCGAAGTAGCTGTATCGCAGGTCGCCGGCAAACAGCTGGATGCACCGATCGTATATCTCGGCAATGCCCGCAACCTTGATCTGTCTTCCGTTGATGTAAAAGGAAAAGTAGTGGCGCTGGAAGCTGTACCCGATGGGATTAATATGCATATTTCTTTACCCAGCTGGCGTTACAACCGCAGTATCATGGTAAAATATGGCAATGCACTGGTGAATCGCGGGGCTGCCGCTATCATCTTTATCGCAGATGAAACCGCAGAAAACAGCTGGAACGATGCCGTTGAAAATTTCAAAAGAGGCAGTTATGATATTGAAGGCGGTCCCAATACACAGGTTACCGCTACAGTGCCCGTACTCTGGTTACACGCGGCTGCCAAACAGGAATTACAACAGCAGGCCAGTCTGCAACTGAACCTGACCATAGAAAGGTTCCAGTACCCTTCTGTGAATATCATCGGAAAAATTGCAGGAACGGATCCTGTGCTATCGAAAGAATACCTGCTCTACAGCGGACACCAGGATGCGCATGGCATCCGCAATACCATCCAGAACGACAGTATTTATTATGGTGCAGATGATAATGCCAGTGTAGATGCGGCCATCATGGCCGCGGCCCGTGCCTTCAAACAGAAGCCCGCTAAACGTTCTGTACTGGTGGTCATGCATGGTGCAGAAGAAAGAGGATTACTGGGTTCGCGCTGGTATTCTTCTCATCCTACGGTACCACTGGGTAGTATTGTAACGGTTTTGAACGGCGATATGATTGGTCGTAACCACCCTGACAGTGCCGCCATACTGGGCGTGCAGGCCCCGCACCGCAATTCTGCCCAACTGGTACAGCTGGCCATGGAGGCCAACCGGGAAGGACCGCGGTTTAAACTGGATACCCTTTGGGATAAACCCACCCACCCGGAAGGATGGTATTTCAGGAGTGATCACCTGCCTTATGCGAGACTGGGTATTCCTTCGCTGATGTACACTACCCTCTTGCACCCGGATTATCATACGCCCCTGGACAATGCGCAGAACATCGATTATACCAAGCTGAAAAAAATGGCCGAATGGATGTACCGCACCGGCTGGAAAGTAGCCATGGCACCTCAAAGACCAGCTACTGACCCGGGTTTTAAACTGGAACGATAGACTTCAGCACCCCGATGGATGCAGCCTGATTTCGCTTACTTTTGCAGCCCATGGGACAGAAAAAACTGATTCGTTTCGAAGCCATCAAACATTTTCCGAATGTGCTGGAATACCCGCAGGATATGCAGGGTAAATGGAAGGATTTTTTTAAGAATGATGGAAGTATTACCCTGGAACTGGCCTGCGGTAAGGGCGAATATGCCACCGGACTGGGCCGGATGTATCCGGAAAGAAATTTCATTGGGATTGACCTGAAGGGTAACCGCATCTGGCGCGGTGCCAAAACCGCACTGGAGGAAGGACTGACCAATGTGGCATTTGTACGCTCGCATATAGATAAGATCACCGATTATTTTCAACCCGGAGAAGTAGCAGAGATCTGGATCACTTTCCCCGACCCGCAGTTACGAGGTTCCCGGGCCAAAAAAAGACTCACCCATCCCCGTTTTCTGCGTTTATACCAACGGATACTCCAAACCGGCGGACTGGTGAACCTGAAAACGGATAGTCCGGACCTGTACCGCTTTACTTTGGCCGTTATCAACTTATTTGGACTGGAGTTGTTAGAAGACTCAGACAATGTTTACAAACAGCCGCAGATCAAACCCGAACTGATGATCAAGACCCATTATGAGGGGTTGGATATTGCAGGCAGTAACCGGATCCATTATCTCTGTTTCCGCATTAACCGGGAACTGCCATTGGAAAAAGACGAAGTATTAAAACAATTACTCAGTGAGTCAGAACCTGATTGAAGGCATTCATTTTTACCACGATGAACACGGTTATATCGTGTTCACAGAAAAATACCATATCGAGAAAGGGCATTGCTGCGGACATGGGTGCAGGCATTGCCCCTACCAGTATGAATCTGTGCCCGAACCCCGGCGCTCTGAATTACTGCTGCAAAAAGAAAGCACATCTGCCACTAAACAGTAAATTGCTGATTCAAAATCAGGCAACGTGGCTGCTAAAAAATCTTCCGCAAAACTAAAATCCGTTTTACCCAGTGGCAAAGCAGACAGCTCTTTTTTTGAGCAGGTATATGCGGTTGCCCGCCAGATACCAAGAGGTCGTGTTACTTCCTATGGGGCCATTGCCGCCTACCTCGGTACTAAAATGAGTGCGCGTATGGTGGGCTGGGCCATGAATGGCGCACATAACCAGTCAGGAGTTCCCGCACACCGCGTTGTGAACCGGAATGGTATGTTATCTGGTAAAATGCATTTTGCCACACCCACGCAAATGGAAGAACTTCTCAAAAAAGAAAAGATCAGGGTGGTGGATGATGTGATTGTGGATTTTGAAAAGAAGTTCTGGGACCCGGCTGAAGAATTACAAATTTGAAAATGTGGCAATTTGAAAATGAAAAACCATCTTCAGTAACTTACCTCCATTTCCAAATTTTCAAATTCTCACATTTTCAAATTACGTATAATACGGGCTGATCATCCAGTACACAATAGGCCCGGTAACAGCTACATAAAACCACAAGGGCCAGGTAATTTTTGCGAGTTTCTTGTGTGCGGGGAACTCAGCTGTTAAAGCGCGGTAAGCGGTGAACAGGATCAATGGCAGGATCAGTGCTGCCAGTACAATATGCGTTCCCAGTATCAGATAATACACTATGCGGATCGTACCGGCCTGCAGTTTTTCGTCATCACTCAATACACCGTCATGGTTGGTATCGCCAAACCTGGCTTCGCCGGCCAGTAAATGGTGGGCGATATAAGACACCAGAAACAGGATCGATAAGATCAATGCCAGCATCATCAGCTGTTTGTGCAACTGGTAATTTCTATTTTTTACCGCCACCAGGGCAGCTACCAGCAATACCGCAATAGCCGAATTGATAAAGGCATTGATGGTGGCAAAAATATGCACATCAAAACCCAGGTTCAGTTCCAGCTTTACACGCCCGAGCAGTACCACTGCCGTAAACACAACAACAGAAAAAATACCGATCAGCCAGGAGGCTTTTTTGTCATTTTTAGAAAGGGAGGCTTGTAACATGGTGGTTTATTGGTTTACTTGTTTATTCGTTTACTGGTTTATGAGGGTATTCGTTTATTGGTTTACTATGCATCTGATTATACCAGGAGGGAGACCAATAAACCAGTAAACGAATAAACCAATCAACAAAATCCTACCCATTTAGTTTTCTTCTGCCGCGCATATAGGTAACAAAAAATATGATAGCGGTGATAATGATGAGCCAGAGCCAGCCCAGATCAAGGATTTGCGCAAAAACGGCACTTTTTTGTTTTTTGTCTTTCTCAAGCATCAACAAACCGATATCACGGGCCAGTTTACCCAGCGAAACGGAATCAAGTCCGTTGTAATACCCACGAACCCGGTATTCTTTGTCGATCAGCACAAAACGACTGGTATGTACAAAATCCGGACTGATGGGTTCTGTGCTGAACTTATCTACTTTTAACTCTTCAAAAGCAAAACGGTAAATAGAATCGCGGTTACCGGTCAGCATCCACCAGTTTTCATGGTTTACGCCAAAGCGGTCGGCATATTCCTTCAATACAGGCACACTATCGCGTTCAGGATCTACAGTGAAGGAAACGAACTGCACAATGGATGTATCGATCTTTTTGCGCAGGTTACCACCGCGGATAAACGACTGCTGCAGAACGGACATATTGGAAGTCAGCTTGGGGCAGATACTTCCGCAATGGGTAAAAAAGAAATCAACTACCAGTATCTTGCCTTGTTTGTCGTACAGGCTAACCGTATCCCCCAGTTGGTTCTGCAAACGGATATTGGCGGTTTTGTGCCAGATGCTGTCTGTAACCATCTTTCCGTTATCAACCCGTTCTACCACGGTATCCAGCAGGTATCTTCTGGGCATATCAACGGCAGAACTGCTGGCATACCGAAGCCACAGGTAACAGCATAATGGCAACAGCAGGGCAACCGACAGGCCTAATAACGCT
>SCVK01000420.1 GCA_004297075.1 Chitinophagaceae bacterium | reverse complement strand
GTTATCTCCTAGTCCTTCAAAACCGCTGCCATTGTTGGCAGAAGAAGAAGTGTATTCATAAAGCATCTCGCTGAAACCGTGGTTGCCAGGGTTGTTCAGCCAGCCGGTGTATGCTTCCGGGTTATGCGCATATAGATAGGAGGATAAAGAGGTGAACGAAAGTATCAGAAGCGGATGCAGCAGTGCAATGATGGCTGCGATCTTCATTTCTTTGGCCTCAATTTTTTTACCCAGGAATTCAGGCGTTCTTCCTACCATCAGCCCGCTGATGAAAACTGCGATGATGATAAAAATGTAGAAGCTGAGAAATCCCACCCCTACGCCGCCATAGAAGGAATTGATCATCATACCCAGCATCGTGAACATACCTGATAATGGCGTTAAACTGTCGTGCATCGCATTCACGGAACCATTGGATGTTGCTGTTGTAGAAATGGCCCAGAAAGCAGAAGCTGCAGGCCCAAAGCGTACTTCTTTTCCTTCCATGCTTCCCAGCGGTTGTGCAATGTGCATATTGCTAATGGCGCTACTTCCGTTCATTTCCTGGTAAATAGTGGGAATCAGCAGCAGCAGAAAGCCTGCAGTCATCACGCCCAAAACCATCCACGCAAACCGTTTGCGCTTGAGGATAAAACCGAGCGCAAACACCATCGCAACAGGTATCAGGAGAATACTGATGTTCTCAGCGATATTGGTAATATAATTGGGATTCTCCAGCGGGTGCGAAGAGTTTACACCAAAAAATCCGCCTCCATTCGTGCCTAATTGTTTGATGGCAACCATCGCTGCCACCGGTCCGCGCGATACATGCACCGTGTCGCCCTGCAGGGAAACAAACTGGTCTTTTCCTGCAAACGTCATGGGGGTACCGTTAAACAGCAGAATAACAGCTAACACAATAGACAAGGGAAGCAACACACGGGTACAACTCCTGACAAAAAACTGGTAAAAATTACCCAGCCTGTCTGTTGTCTTCTCCTTCATCGCAAAGAAAACAACAGCACATGCAGCCATTCCTGCGGCTGCACTGATGAACTGGAATAACATCAGTATCAACTGCCCGAGATAAGAAACGCCGCTCTCGCCGCTGTAATGCTGCAGGTTGGTGTTACTTACAAAACTGATGGTGGTATTAAAAGCAAGATCGGCTGTCATAGAAGGGGTGCCGTCCGGGTTTAGTGGCAGCCAGGACATATTCGTCAGCACGAACATGGAGAAAAGAAACCATACCAGGTTAATGGTCAATAGCGCGGCAAGGTGCTGTTTCCAGTTCATGTCACGCGTTGTATCAATACCCGAAAAACGATAGATCGTTTTATCCAGCGGGTTAAAAAGCAAGTCGGGCCATGTCTGTTCGCCACTGTATACTTTACCAATATATCTTCCCAGCGGGATGGCAAGTACAATGGTAAGGACAAACATCAGGACAACGCCTAGAATTTCTGCATTCATCGGGTTAAAATTTTTCAGGTTTAACAAGTACGTAGCACAGGTACACAAAGACCAGGATGGCTACTGCAAAGAGGTAGGTCATAGTATCAGATTTTTTCGAACCATTGAATAAATTTGAAAAAGAGTGCAAAGGCGATGATGCCAATAAGCACGAGGATCAGTGTTAGCATGTTGAATTGTTTGGCAGTGTATAGCCAAAAGGGTGCCTGGTGTTGGCGAAAACCGCAAAACAAGGGAAACCCTTAGCGGGTAAGGGTTTCAGGAGAGCACAATTAATTTCCCGCCCTCCCCGGATAAGGAAAACCCTTCCATTTTGGAAGGGTCGTTTTCATATCGGAAGGGTTAGTGTATGCCGAATTCTTCGATCTTCCGGTAAAGGGTCGTAAGTCCGATGCCAAGCAGTTCTGCTGTTTTGGTCTTGTTCCCCTTTGTATATGCAAGTACTTTGCGGATATGCTGCTGTTCTACATCAGCAAGCGATAAAGAGACGGTATTGTTTTTTTGCTGGATATCGAAAGGCAGTTGCTCCGGTCCTATCTCGGTTCCATCAGAAAGAACGGCCGCTCTCTCCAGTACGTTTTTAAGTTCCCGGATATTACCTTTCCAGGCATGTTGTTTCAACAATGCGAGTGCAGGTTTCTGTAGATGCAAAACAGGTAGTTGTTCTTTCGAGGCATACTTGCGAAGGAAATGCTCGCTTAAAACAGCAATATCTTCTATTCGTTCGCACAACCGGGGAAGAGAAATGGTAAAACCGTTGATCCGGTAAAAAAGATCTTCCCTGAAATGTCCCTGTTCAATTTCTTGTTCCAGGTTGCGGTTGGTGGCTGCAATAACTCTGATATTAACGCGTGTTGCTTTTTCATCGCCCAGGCGGATAAACTCGCGGGTTTCCAGCACACGCAGCAGCTTTGCCTGCAGTTCGATATTCATTTCACCTATCTCATCCAGAAAAAGTGTGCCGTTGTCGGCTA
>SCVK01000395.1 GCA_004297075.1 Chitinophagaceae bacterium | reverse complement strand
AGAATCTGTGACGGCCTTTTTTATAACCGGTCTTATTCCGGTTTTGATAGAATCATCATAGCCGTATAATTGCTAACTTGTGCCTCCTCAATTTGCTATATGAAAAGAAACCATTTTATCTCCGCCACATTAACGATTTGTCTGCTTGTAACCACACTGGGCATTTATGCGCAGGATTTTTATCAAACATCCCCTGCTGCAGAACGCTGGGTGAAAAAAAAATTCAGGAAGCTGAGTAAGGACCAACGTATTGCACAGCTCATGATCATTCGCGCGCACAGTAATCTCGGTGCCGAACATATAGCACAGGTAACAGAACTGATCAAAAAATACAATGTAGGCGGACTTTGTTTTTTCCAGGGAGGTCCGCTCAGACAGGCCCTGCTCACCAACGAATACCAGCGGATAGCCAAAACACCTTTACTGATCTCGATTGATGGCGAGTGGGGACTGGGCATGCGTTTAGACAGTGTGATCAACTATCCCAGGCAGCTAATGATGGGTGCCACTACCGATAGCAAACTCATCTATTCCTTCGGCAAAGCCGTGGGCGAACAATGCAAACGTCTCGGCATCCAGGTAAATTTTGCACCGGATGTAGATGTAAATAACAATCCGCTGAACCCCGTGATCAACGACAGAAGTTTTGGAGAAGACAAATACAAGGTAGCCGGCTTCGGGGTGGCCTATATGAAAGGCATGCAGGATGTAGGAGTGATGGCATCGGCCAAACATTTTCCTGGTCATGGAGATGTGTCTGTTGATTCGCACAAAGACCTGCCTGTGATCAATAAAACACGCGAGCAACTGGATAGTCTGGAACTATACCCTTTCCGCGAGCTTATCAAAGCCGGTGTAGGAAGTATCATGACGGCGCATTTATCTATCCCTGCCATAGATACAACCGCTAATCTGCCCAGTTCCTTATCCAATAAAAATGTGACCGGCCTGTTACGCAATGAACTCGGTTTTCAGGGTATTACTTTTACTGATGCATTGGAAATGCAGGGTGTTGCCAAATTTTTTCCGATGGGAGAAGCTTCGGTGATGTCGCTGATAGCCGGTAACGATCTTTTATGTTTACCGGGGGATGTACCGGGCAGTATTGCCAAAGTAAAAGAAGCCATCAAAGAAGGCAGATTAACCTGGGATGACCTGAATGCCCGGGTAAAAAAAGTATTGCTGGCCAAATACAACCTGGGATTACATAAAATCACACCCGTTGAAACAGAAGGTTTACTGGCCGATCTGAACGAAAAAACCAACCAGATCAGAACCCAGCTCAGTGCCAATGCCTTAACACTGTTACGCAAGCAGAATGAAAGCATTTTCCCGCTGGCCAAAGGGAAAAAAGTGGCGTATGTATGCATGGGTGCTCCTGCAGAAAATTTCATCGCCTCAAGGATTCGTGCAGAATACAATGCAGATGTATATCTGTTTGGCAGTAAAAACAGTGTAGGTAAGGAATTGCAGGACGATAAAAATCCGGTTACCATTATTGAGAAGAGCGATAGCGCGGGTGCCACACAACTGATCAACACCATCCGGTCAAAGAATTACGATGTAGTAATTGTAGGGATGCACAATTTCAGCCGCAGGCCTGCCAATAATTTCGGTATCAGTAACGCATCTGTGTATCTGGCCAATGCTTTACAGCAGTTGAATACCCTTACACTTGTTTTTGGGAATCCTTATGCCATTAAAAACGTAGCTACTGCCCCTAACCTGGTGGCCTGTTATGAAGACGATGACCTTACCCAGGAAGCGGCAGTATCACTGGTTATGGGTAAAATCGAACCTAAGGGAAAACTACCGGTAACGGTTACTGAGGATCTGAAATTTGGAGATGGGATCGTTTACACCAGTTATTTCCCTAAAACCAGACCCGAATCGATTGGTCTGTCTTCAGCGGCCCTCAGCAAAATTGACCAGATTGCAACAGAAGCCATCGAA
Source organism: Chitinophagaceae bacterium (assembly GCA_004297075.1). Lineage (GTDB taxonomy): Bacteria > Bacteroidota > Bacteroidia > Chitinophagales > Chitinophagaceae > Sediminibacterium. The sequence goes on along the minus strand of SCVK01000395.1, from coordinate 5,012 downwards.
AAAGGTGCCGCACCGGGTTGTGTGGTATTGGTAGCCAAGAACGGAAAGATCGCTTATAACAAAGCATTTGGTTATACCAATTTTGATAAAAAAGAACCGGTTACAACTGACATGGTTTTTGACCTTGCTTCTGTAACCAAAATTTCGGCTACTACTGTTTCCATCATGAAACTGTATGAAGAAGGTAAAGTAGATCTTAACAAAACACTGGGTGATTACTTACCATGGGTAAAAGGAAGCGACAAAGCACCACTGAAACTGGTGGATATTCTGTTACACCAGGCAGGGCTCAACCCCTTTATTCCATTTTACAGAGAAGTGATTGATACCGTTACCGGCAAACCTTTACCACAGTATTTTTCTACGCAAAAAAATGCCGAACACCAGTTCAGGGTAGCGGAAGACCTGTATGTAAGAAACGATTGGGAGGATACTTTGTACATGCGCATCCTTCAAAGTAAGCTGACCGCACCAGGCAAATATGTTTATAGCGATAACGACTTCATTTTTCTAGGAAAGATCGTAGAAGCGGTAAGTGGCAAACCTTTGAACGAATATGTACGTGAAACCATTTACGAACCGCTGCAGATGACTACCACTATGTACCGCCCTAGAGAAAGCATGCCTATCAACCAGATCGTTCCTACCGAAGAAGAGAAACATTTTCGTCGGCAACTGATCCGTGGCGATGTACATGATGAAGGTGCTGCCATGTTTGGCGGCGTGGCTGGCCATGCTGGGTTATTCAGTAATGCGTATGACCTTGCCAAATTGTACCAACTCCTGCTGAACGGAGGCGAATTGAATGGGGTTCGTTTATTCAGCAAAGCCACCATCGATAAATTCACGGCCTATAACAGCAACATCAGCCGCAGGGGTCTTGGCTTTGACAAACCTGAAAAAGATAATGAAACCCGGAAAGAGCCCTATCCATCCAAAAGTGTATCACCGGCAACTTTCGGACATACCGGTTTTACCGGTACCTGTGTATGGGTAGATCCCAAAGAAGAGCTGGTGTATATTTTTCTGTCTAACAGGGTAACACCTACGCGTAACAACAATAAACTCAGTCAGTTAAACGTGCGCCCAAACATCCAGGAAGCCATTTATCAGGCAATTGTGAAGTAAAACACAAAGAAAACTGACATATCGGAGCCTTGGACTACCTTAGTGCTTTACAAAACAAACTGCGTTTTATGAAGCAACTATTGTCTTTACCCATTGTGGCGGTCCTATTTGCGGTAAGTCTGTCATCTTGCAAAAATGATGTGCCCAAAGAAGCGAAATACATCCCTAAAGAAGCCGGGTTTGTACTTGTTCTGGATCCTGGACAGATGAAAGACAAGCTGCAGAAAGGCGGTATCAGCATTGATACCTTATTAAGCCACATCTTTAAGGGCGATTCGATGGATGTCAAAGACAAAACCAGAATTGAAGAGCTGAAAAATAATGCAGGCATTAACTGGTCCAGTAAAATGTTCGTTTTTGGTCAGCAGAAATCCCATGCAGACAATAGTACCTCCAACACATTCAGCCTGATTGCCGGTTTGGAAGATGCGGACAAATTAGCGACTTATCTGCAAAAGCAGGAAGAGCTCAAAGGCAAATCCATCACCAAAGAAAAAGACTACAGCCATGTCAGCACCAGCAACGGCAGTATGCTGGCCTGGAACGACCAGCAGGTGATTGTTACCATGTATACCCATACACTGAAACCGGTGTATGATACAACTGCCATGACTTTCAAAAAGCCACCTCCCGCAGATATAGAAGCAGAGATGAAACAGGAAGTGGCTCATTACTTTACGCAGTCTATCAAAGAGTCACTGGCCGACCTCTCTGTTTTTACGGATATGTTCAAAGAAAAAGCAGATGGTTATGTGTTTACCAGTGCTAACAGCTCGCTGGCGGCATTAAGTATGATGTCTTTTCAGTTACCCAAACTGGAAGAGTTGATAAAAGACAATTATGCCACAGCTACCTTGAGTTTTGAAGATGGGCGGATCCTGGCTAAATCAACCAGTTATACCAACCAATTACTCAGCAGTGTATTAAAACAGTATGCAGGTCCAACTGTGAATCTGTCTATGCTGGAGCATTATCCATCACAGAATATCAACGGCATCATGCTGGCAGCATTTAACCCTGAAATTTTCGGTGGTTTACTGAAGCAGCTGGAAGTGGAAGGGCTCGTCAATAACTTCCTTGAAAAAAGCGGGCTGAGCAGCCAGGACCTGTATAAATCATTAAAGGGAGATATTGCAGTGATTGTATCAGATATGGGTACCACCACTACAGAACCTGAAGCCAAACAGGATGAGCGTAGTATGTTACGCAAAAAGCCTGTCGGCAAAATGATACTGAGTGCGCCTGTGGGTGATAAAGCCAGTTTTGCAAAAGTGATGGATAAGGCGGTGGAACAGGGTGTACTGGTGAAACAGAACAATGTATACAAAGCAGGTAACCTGTTTACATTTATGGGCTTGTATATTCAGGCCGATGATAAAAACCTGGTGATCGCCAGCGACTCTGTCACTTATGCGGCCTATATGTCACAAAGCAGTAAAGTAGCTATCAATAAAGAAGCACTTGACCGCTTTAAAGGAAAATCAACCGTGTTTTATTTTGATATTGCGAATACACTTAATGGCTTCAGTAAAGATGCACCAGCAGGTTTTCAACAATCTTTAACTACTGCTAAGAATACGTTTAAAGATGTGCTGGCCACATCAGATAATTTTGATGGCAAGTCTGTAAAAGCCGCGCTGGAAGTCCGGATGCAGAATGAAAAACAAAACAGTCTGGTAACTTTAACCAGCCTGATAACAGATATAGCAGTAGACATGAGGCTGCAGGCAAAACGTGAAAAGGAATCGGAAGAAAAATTATTTCCGGGCGGAGTACCTGCCATCATACGAACCAATTAATAACTTTGTTATGTTTTAAATAATAGGGTCCTGCCAGGCAGGACTTTATTATTTCGATTCATTATATCAATGAAAATTCAGCTGGACCATATCATTCCTACTCCTTTAAAAGACCGTTTATCACAAAACGGCTCTGCTATATGGAATACATCTGTACAGTTTACACAGGGAGAATATATCAAAATCAAAGCTCCCAGTGGAACAGGTAAAACCACATTGGTTCATATTCTATACCAGCTCCGTCATGATTATGAAGGTAACATAGTGCTGGATGATCGCCCAGCAACAGCGATCACCGGGGATGCGCTGGCCTTACTCAGACAAAAGCAGGTAAGTATCATTTTCCAGGATCTTCGTTTATTTCCGCAGCTTACTGCCAGAGAGAATATTGAGCTGAAGCGGGTGATGCAGGAACCTTTTTATGCATCATCGGTGATTAATGAAATGGCTTCAGAACTGGGTATTGAAAAAATTCTGGATCAGGAGGCTGGTCTCTGCAGTTATGGCGAACAACAGCGCATAGCGATCATACGGTCACTGATGCAGCCTTTCGAATGGCTGATCATGGATGAGCCTTTTAGTCATTTGGATATTGAGAACACCAAAAAAGCAGCTGCCCTGATTGCAAGAGAGTGCCGGAAACGAGACGCGGGTTTCATCATCACTGACCTGGATGAAGACAATCATTTTGTGTATAGCAGGCAATTACACTTATAAAGAAACACAGATTATATGCATGGATTGAATGTCTTGCTAAAAAAGATCATCCGCTCCGGCACAGGCCGTAGTCGGTATATAATGGCAATGACAGGATTATCTTTTGCCATCATATTGATCCTGGCTGCTGTGCAACTTCAGGCAGACTACCGGGATCTTTTATACAGTAAGAATAACAGGGATAGTGTGGCTAATTTTCTGGTCATTAATAAAACCATTACTGATCAGAATCTGGGAGCAACCGGATTAACTGAAAGTGAGATTAAGGATCTGCAGAATCAGGTGTATGTGGAATCTGTAGGATTACTTACGCCCAGTCGTTTCAAAGCATCTATACAGAGTGCCAGCGACCGGTTCCCTTTTTACACAGATATTGCTTTTGAAAGTGTTCCCAAAGAATTCATCGATATTACTGCAAAGGATTGGACTTGGAATGAAAATGCGATGTTCATTCCTATTATAGCGCCAAATATGTTTCTGGATTTTTACAATTTCCAGTTTTCTTTTTCGCAGAATTTGCCGCAGTTAACACAGCAGGTGGTAAAGATGATTGTATTTAAGGTGAATGTATATGGGCCTAAGGGGATGGTCACATTTAATGGGCGTGTAGTTGGGTTCAGCGACCGGATCTCATCTCTGCTGGTACCAGAAGAGTTTATGAACTGGGGAAATACTGTTTTTGGAAAGAAACAGGACCTAAAACCTTCCAGAGTCATCATTAAAACCAGGGATGCGGGCAATCCGCAGCTGACAGCTTATCTGAAAGGGAAAAATCTTTCCACAGATGCAGACAAAACAAGATTCAGTAAATACCGCCGTGTAGTGGATATAGTGGTAAGTATCTCGGGGATTACCGGTATCATTCTGTTTTCGTTTGCATTATTGGTATTTACCTTATTCATACAGTTAACAGTTGCCTCTTCACGCGAAGATATCCGTTTATTAATCACGTTAGGAACCTCCCCTTCACAGCTAAGAGGTTTTCTGTTTTTGCGTTTTCTACCAGGCACGCTGGTCATTATTTTAGTATCCTTTTGTATGGTAGGAATTATTCAATTCCTGTTGTATAGGCAATTAACGCAACAGGGAATTTTCCTTAGCAGGCTACCAGACATCACTACCACTCTGGCAGCACTACTCATTGCTGGGGTGGTTTGGCTGGTAACCGGTTTTTCGATCAAAAAGTGCATGAAAGGGTCTTTACAATTGAGGGGGGCATAGACAAATGTCTATGAATTGTGTAGTCCGGATATGATAACTGAATGCCAAGATCCCATTCCCGCAAATAGCTGCAATTCAGATAACCGGAAGGCCCGGTGTAGAATAAAATGGCCGATAGGAAAGGGCAGGAAAAACGATGAAAAACGC
>SCVK01000394.1 GCA_004297075.1 Chitinophagaceae bacterium | reverse complement strand
ATCTTCTGTGGGTGCCACTACTGGCAACTTTACAGATATTACGGCAACAGGAACAATTACCGGCGGAACATTCAGTGGAACCTTGGGAGCAGGTACATTAAATAATATTACTTCGCTCGGCAACCTCACAGCAATTACTGTCAGCGGTAATGTGACCGCATCTTCTGTGAGTGCCACTACTGGCAACTTTACAGATATTACGGCAACAGGAACAATTACCGGCGGAACGTTCAGTGGAACCCTGGGAACAGGTACATTAAACAATATCACTTCGCTCGGCAACCTCACAGCAATTACTGTTTCTGGTAATATTACAGCTAACAGTATGAGCGCTGTTACCAGCAGCCTGACTGATATTGTTTCCACTGGCACCATCGACGCCAACACCATTTCTGCCACAAATATTACCGTGGCTAACTTTACAAACCTTTCTGATAAAAGATTCAAGAAGAGTATAAGCACATTACCTGCTTCTCTCACAGGTATTCTTTCGCTACAACCGGTTTCCTATAACTGGATTAATCCGGCTTTTGGAAAAAACAGGCAGATAGGTTTTATTGCACAGGATGTACAAAAAATCTTCCCGGAACTCGTAACAGAAGATAAATCCGGAAGGTTGTCTATTAATTATTCTGCTATGGTATCGCCCATTGTAAAATCCATACAGGAGCAGCAAGAACAGATCGAATCCCTGAAAAAACAAAACCAGGAACTGCAGGAAAAAATGCAGCAACTGGAAAACATGATCAAAAAACTGGCATCTCAAAAAAAATAAAACAGGATCTACGCTTTGAAAAAACACTGTTTTACATATCCGTCCATCATCAGAAAAGCAGCAGGCCTGTTGCAGGGTGCATTCCTGTGTTCTGTATTAACCGTTAACGCACAGAACAACAATGACTTTGCCCTATACCTTGCCCCCAATGCCACCCTGTATGTAAATAACAAGGCCAACCTGTCGGTATTCAACAATGTCATCAATGATGGCACAATGGGCTCAGTAAAAGGAGTTACCATTAATATGTATGGCGAAAGATGGCGTAACGGCGTTACCGCTTCCTTCCCCGATGAATGGGGGGTAAACAATCCCAATTCTTTTTCGGGTGTAGGCGGTGCTTTTCGTTTTTTCAACAGCAGCTCTCCTCAATACCTGGCCGGTGGTTTTTCGGTCACTACCAAAACCGGTGGTGCTTTCCCCAACCTGCTGGTAGCCAACCCCCGTGGTTTGTATCTCGATGAAGGAACCGATACCCATATTCTGGGCACCCTGCACTTTGAAGATGGTTTACTCTGGCTCAACGGGAATAACCTGATGGTTGGTAAAAACAACCCCGGCTCCATCACCGGTTATACCGAAAACCGCTTTGTAGCCACCGGCAATACCCCAAAAGGAGGAAACCTGTACCGGGCCAAACTTTCTTCCGCCACCGGCAGCGTGGTATTTCCCATTGGTACACAGGCAGGTAGTTATGCGCCGGTTTCCATCATGTTCAACACCAGCACACCGCAGGATCTACATACCAGGGTATTCGATAATATTTACCGGAACGCTACTATTGGTCCAACAGGTAGTCCGGCCAGCCTGCAGCAAACCTGGAATATCGGCCAGGAAAATAATACCCAGGTTCCATCAATTGTTGCTTTTCAACACGTAGTAGACAGAGAAGGTCCTGCTTTTACAACTCACCGCGGTAATAGTTATGTTTCCAAATACGATTTCACCGAACGTACCTGGGATACACTCGGACCTTCGGGACTGAGTAATCCGGGTATTTATACAACAGGGCCTCATATCCGTGGAGCTTTTATCAATACACGCGTTTTTACTATTCTCGGAGAAGATAATTTTCTTACGAAAACCGCGGATACCCGTACCGACTCTATTACACTGGCCAAAGCAGCCCTTACGCCTGTACGTCAGCCCGATGGCAGTTACCGCGTTACTTTCGTTTTCCTGCTCACTAACCGCGGAAACCTTACCGCCAACACGGTGCAATTACTGGATACACTGGATAAGGTATTTCCTTCCCCCGCCAGTTTCAGCGTAAGCAGCATACAAACCAGTGGCCGGCTGGTGGCCAACCCGGTATTTAACGGAACCACCAATACCGATCTCCTGCTTCCCGCCAGCACGCTGCCAATAAAAAGCACCGATACTGTTACACTGGTACTGAATATTATTACCAATAAAAAAGAAGGCTACTATTATAACACAGCCAGCCTGAAAGGAACCCTGAACGGATATAACAACACACAGTATGTATTCAATAACCGTTCCGTAAACGGCCTCACTGCACCCGCTACCGGAGCCGCTCCGGTAACAACACCCCTGATTCTGAGTCCGGCAAAATACCAGATGCAGGAAGGTATGTCGCCCAACGGAGATGGCATCAACGACAGGTTCGTGATCGGTAGTCTGGGTAATAACCGGGCAGCTATCTGGGTGTTTAATAAACAGGGAATACTGGTGTATCGTAACCAGAATTACAAAAACGATTGGGATGGAACCAATAACCAGGGCGGACCTACTTCCAACCAACGTGTAGAAGATGGTACTTATTTCTACAAGGTAGTGGTAACAGATGTAGCAAACGGATCAGAAGAAACTTTTTATGGATACTTATCTATATGGAAATAAAAAATTACCGATAAAGCATGTCAATTTTTTACAAAACCCTTTTTTTACTGTTGCTGTCGGGTAGTTGTTGTATGGCTTCTTTTGCACAGGAAGACGCGAGCAACAAACAATACCTGTTTAACCTGCTGAACATTAACCCGGCTTATGCGGGCAGCAGGGGCGGGCTCAGTATCAGCACGGGTTTCCGCAAACAATGGGCGGGTATTCCGGGTGCACCCCAAACAAGCATTTTTTCGATGGATGCGCCGTTGAAGGAACATCATTTCGGACTGGGGCTGCAGTTATACACCAGCTCCATCGGCCTCGAAAAAACCAACGGTATCAATATGAGTTTTGCTACCATGCTTCAGTTTGAAGAAGATGAATTTTTATCGCTGGGGCTGCAGGGTGGTTTGATGAATTACCGGATAGACCGGACTTCTGTAGCACTTCCCTTTCAGAACGACCCCTCCTTTCAATATAATACCAATGTGGTAATGCCTACCGCGGGTGCAGGGATCTATTACCAGCGGCCCGGGTTTTACGCCAGTTTATCTGCTCCATCTTTGCTGGTAAGTACGGTTAAGGTAGATAAGATCCTTTCGGTTAACAGCGCTACGTTACGCAATATGCAGCTGATTTTAACCACAGGCATAACGGCCACGCTGAGCGATGAAATACAATGCAAACCTTCTGTATACATGCGCTGGATGAATGGAAAAGTATTTGATGTGCACGTAAACGGAAGCGTTTGGGTGAAAGACATGATCGGTGTTGGCGCTTCGTACCGGTATGATGATGCTATCATGGGGTTACTGGAAATAAAGCTGAATGATAAATTAAGTTTTGGCTATTCCTATGGAAAAAGCATTGGCGACAGGGGTATTTTCAGCCAGGGTTCACATGAAGCGATTATCAGGCTGGATCTGAGATCCGAGGATTAAACCTGCGGTATGATATTGTTCCTGAACCCTTGTTGCCGGAAAGAGAAAAGGTACGCAGAGCTTATTTGCGTACCTTTTCAAAGACTTATATACAAACTGTGTTTCAAACAAACATTCCGGTAATACTTATTTTTTTTCTACATCCGTTTTCAGGAAAGCGGCCCGCACCGGAGAGGGCGCAGCTGTTCTTTTAATACCCTGCCATAAGATCTCATTAAATACCAGATCCGGTACAGCATCTTCCTTACTCCAGTTATATTTGGCAGAAATATTGGCCAATTTGGTATTGGCCGGATTTCTGTCTTTCAGGTTTACATTGGATGGCAGATAGGTAAACGCACTATAATCGGGCTGGCTGGTGAAAGAACGCCACATGGGCGTTGCAGCCGCATCGTACTGTGTCATAGGCGGTAAACCGAGAATCAGTTCCATCGTACGCAGCATGCCCGAAGTGGTGTACATGGTATGGTCTACATAGTTTCTTTTAACATGCGGACCCACTACATAAGCAGGACTTCTGTGTGCATCCACATGGTCGGGACCGTTTTGCGCATCATCTTCCAGGATAAATACAACACTTTCTTTCCATACCGGGCTTTTGCTTAAGTGATCGATCAGCATGCCTACCGCCAGGTCATTATCGGCTACGTGCGCATAAGGCGTTGGCCTTCCGGCCTGCATGCCTTCTGTATGATCATTACCCATACGGATAGAAGAAAAAGCGGGTAAAGCATTCAGGGCCACCAACGAATCAAAATCCTTTTTCCACTGGTAAAAACGGGTGGTGTCGGGGATGGTAAGTGTATATGGTGCATATACGGCTGAGTGATTTTTCAGTACATCCACTCTGGGTTTTTTACCCTGGTAGTCTGCTACAAACTCTCCATACGAGCGGAAGCTTACATTATATCGAGCGCACTGGTCCCAGATAAAACCATCCCGGTTATTGCCGATCTTCAGTGTTCCGGATGTACCATGTGTGCCACCTCTTCCGCCATAACTTGACTGCCAGTTCTTTTCTACATAATCCGTAGCGTAAGCGCCCATGCTCCAGTTATGGCCATCGGCACTTACTTCTGCATCCACATAAAAATTATCAAGCAACACATAATCCCTCGCCAGTTTGTGCTGGTTGGGCGTAATCTTTTCACCAAATAACAGCAGGCTCGTATCTCCATTACCACCTTTAACATCGCTCAGTACCTGGTCAAAAGTCCTGTTTTCTTTAATGATGTAGAACACATATTTAATAGGCGATCCATCGCCCACTTTCCGGGGAACAGGGTTTCCTGCTTCTCCCTCGGTTACCAGTTCTTTGGCTTTGGTATAGGGCGTATTCTTATACACCGCTTTGGTATACACCCCCAACTGTTCGGCAGAAGGTGTTTTAATGATGCTTAGCGTACCCAAAAACAAACCTCCGATATATTCAACATTGGCGGGTTTGGTACTGTCGCCCTGGTGACTGATCACCACCTGTTTCTTATTAACCGGGTTGGGTCCGCGGGGGTTGGCGTAAGAGGTAAGGCCTTTCCCGTTGGTTACATAAATATTTGTGCCAAGCACTTTTACATTGGTGGGGAACCAGCCAACCGGGATAAACCCTTTCGATTTGCTTTTCGATATCACTGATACATCAAACACCGCCAGGCAGTTATTGTCTGCATTAGCGATATACAATGTTTTCTCATCATCACTCAAAGCCACACCATTACTGGTTGAGCCACTGGGCGCGCCAGGATACAAAGCTGCATTTAATGTTTCTACCACTTTGTTTGTCCGGGTATCAATAACCGAAACCGAATTATCATTGGCGTTGGCCACATACAGGTAATTACCATTTTTGGTGAGACACATTTCATTCGGATGGTCTCCTACTACAATTTCAGCCGTGATTTTTCCTTCGCTGATGCCATAAACCAATATTTTCCTGTCGCCCCATAGACTGATATAAAGTTTTTTCCTGTCGGCAGAAACCTTACAGGTATATGCTTCCGAACCAAGATCCACTTTATTTACCAGGTTTCTGCTTGCAAGGTTGAACACATACAGACTTTTGGCTTCCTTGGTAACCACGAACAGTTGGTTGTGGTCGGTTTCTTCCACATCAAGACCAGCAGTGCCGATGGCATTGGGCCATGATTTGCCGAGGATAAAAGAATCTACCAGCTGTAGTTTGTGATTAGTAACTGCATACCGGATAACACGGTTATCATGTCCGCCCGAAGCATAGAGAAACTGATCGTTTTTGCCAAAAGCAAGTCCATACCAGGATTTGGCAATTTCAATACTATCCAGTTTAATTCCTTTCTGAACATCGAACAATTCGATTGACTGACTGCTTTGTCCGTTGCTCGTAACAGCGAGGTAGCGGCGGTTATTACTTACCACCAGGTTCAACGGCAGATCGCCCAGCGGGAGTTGTTTTCCAACAGGTGTAAGATGCCAGCCATTAGGCAGTAACACCCGTTTCTTGTCGAGCTCGGAGAAGCTTTGCGAAAAAATACTGTTGGTAAAAAATACAGATACAAACAGCAGGGTAATGGGTTTGAGGGCTTTTATCATATTGCAATTTTATTTTTGAAATGCATCTCTGGTTATTGCCAGCCCGCATTTTGCACCAGTTTAGGGTTCAGCAACAGCTCTGTTGCCGGAATAGGATACAGGTATTTCTTGTCGTCAAAATTTTTAGGCGTGTTATTCAACCAAAGCAGGTTACCCTTGTTTCCCTGCGATAATTTTGAGGTAACATTATCCAGCAGGAAATAGGTAACGCCTGGCACACGGGTAGCCGGTGTTTTATCTACAAATGCTACATCAAATCTACCATCTTCGTTAAGATCAAGTAATTTATCTTTTGCGGGAACATAGATCCCATCGTATCCTTTCTCCAGTAGTTTTCCGGCTTTCCAGCGTCTGAGATCGTCAAAACGATTTCCTTCGGCTGCCAGTTCTACGGCTCGCTCCCTTCTGATCTCCAGCAAAACGGCACTGGTAAGCGCAGGGAACAACTGTTTCATGTAAGGATCGGCAACTGTGGGCATAGCGGTATTGGTGATACCTGCCCGGCTGCGTAATGCACCAATGGTCTGGTTCCAGTCTGCCGCCGTTAACGTACCCATCTCTTCTTTTGCTTCTGCATAGTTCAGCAATACTTCTGCATAACGCATGATGGGAATAGAATTATAACTTTCTGTACGTGTATCGAAATACTTATCATCCAGAGAAAACTTCTGGATCTGGTAACCGGAATAAGTTACTGTAAAATCCGGAGGAGCAGGCGTTCCGTCGGTTCTTTTGTAGGCACCGGCACGTATGGTACTTTGTAAACGCCCGTCTCTGTTCTTTACTTCATCCTGGAATTGTAGGGTATCGTATCCGGCTTTATCAGTAAACCGGCTTCCGTCGATGTTCAGGTAGGTGTTTACAAAAGTTTTTGCCAGGCCCAGTCTCGCTCCCAATGTAGCGCTGTTGAACCACCAGGCAGCATCGTGCCATTTTTTTAATGAATTGTTATATACTGAAGCCAGTAATACTTCATTGGAAACCGGATTCTCGCTGATAAACAGAGAACGGTAATCCTTATCCGGCGCTCCGGTATTCTGCAGTTTATACTGACCGCTGGCCATCAGTTTGGAAGCGGCATCTGCCGCCTGCTGAAACCATTGTGTACTGCTGGGTCCAAAGCTGATCTCCGTATGGTATTTACGGAAAGTTCCTTCAAATAAACAGATCCTCGATTTATATGCCAGTGCCACCCATTTGGTGATCTGTGTAGCTGAATTGTCTTTGGTGTCGTAAATATTATTGCAGGCAAAATCCAGATCGGCCAGGACGGAATCCATTACCAGTGCTCTGGAATCCTGTGTTTTATACAATGCCGAATCTTCTACACCCAGTGTTTTGCCATACCAGGGTACATTGCCAAATCTTTTTACCATCGCAAAATAAAAACTGGCGCGGAAGAAACGGGCAATACCCGCATAATGATTTCTGGCTTTTAAAGGGATGGCCGGGTTATCATACCGTTCCAGAAAATAATTGATATTCCTGAGATCGGTCCATGTCCAGCCGGTTGACTGCTGGCTTCCGAATACACCACCAATAAATTGCGGAACCGCATTGGGCACCGTAATATCAGACATCACATCGCCTTTATAAATATCCGGACCGGTAGGCAAACTTCTTACATAAAAGGAGTTAACATATAACTGAAGTGTATTCTCACTTCCAAAAGTCTGCTCCGGGGTTAATTTATCCAATGGCGATTTATCAAGGAATTTGGTGCAGGAAGCCAATGCCACTGCTGCCACGAGGTATATAACTATCTTCTTCATATAATTTCGTTTGTGGTTCTTTAAAAAGTAATGTTGAAACCGAATGTGTAGCTCTTCTGCATAGGATAAGAAAAGCCATCGCCACCACCTGAATTAATTTCGAGGTCTGATGCTTCTATCACTTCCGGATCGAAGTTTTTCGTAACCTTATACATAGGAGAGAATGTGAGCAGGTTTTGTCCGGTAAAATAGAAACGGATACTATTTACTTTTAAACGGCTGATCACGCTCTTTGGTAATGAGTACCCGATGGTCAGGTTCTTCAGACGCAGGTAGCTGGCATTCTGCAGATACCTTGTTTGTTGAACCGCCAGTTCACGTGTACCGGATAAAGCAGTGTATCCTCTGTATCTCGGGAAGTAGGCATCCTGGCTTGGATTGGCTTCTGTCCACCTGTTCAGGTTAAAAGCAGGCAGGAAGCTATACGGGCGATTATTCTGTCCCCAGAAATACGCTGCTTCCGTAGAGGGATACCAATCTCTTTTACCCACACCTTGGAAAAACACAGACAGGCTGATATTGTTCCATTCTACATTACCGGTAATACCATACGGCAAACGGATAGAAGTATTTCCAATCACTTTCTGATCACCCGGATCGGCCAATGTGTTTTTACCCCTGTTTACCACACCGTCTCCGTTCAGATCCCTGAACTTCAGATCGCCGGGTAACAGTTTATTGGCATTGGATACCACAAAATAACTCTGGTTGGCATGTTTGGTAATATCCTCCTGCGAAGTAAAAAAGCCCATGGTTTCAAAACCCCAGATATCACCAATACGCTGTCCTTCATAATAGCTCGACAATAACTGTGTTGGATTATAAAACTTGGTGATACGGGAATCATTATCGGCCAGGGTAAAACGAACACTATACGTTAATGGTTTACCAGCCAGTTTTGCCTGGTCATTCCAGGTAAGTGACAGTTCCCAGCCTTTGGTTACCAGGTCGGCGTAATTGCCCCTGGGCACGGTTGCACCAAACACGGAAGGCAGTGGCTGACCTGTAGTGATCATGCCGGTAGTATTACGCTGGTACCAGTCTGCACCGAGTACCAGTCTTCTGTTGAATACCTCTACATCAAGACCCAGATCGAATGTGGTGGATTTTTCCCAGGTAAGACCATTGGGAATTACACCCGGCATCTGTATATAGTTAGGAAAAACGCCATTGATGATGGTAGAAGCAGTGGCCGAAGAAATGGTTTCAGCAAAAGTGTAGGGCGCAATATTACCATTACCCAGCGAACCATAAGAAGCACGCAGCTTCAGGTTATCGAGCCAGCCCCTTGTTTTTTCCATGAATTTCTCTTCTGAGATTTTCCATCCGGCAGAAGCGGAAGGAAAGAAACCAAAACGCTGGTTGGTAGGAAATTTAGACGAACCATCATAACGGCCATTCATTTCAAACAGGTATCTGTTGTTGAATGAATAGTTCATGCGGTAAAAAGCACCTACGGTTGACCATTGTGTACCACCACCGGTTACACGATAGTTTAAGCCGGTGGCCAGGTTAAAATCAGGGAGATTATCGATCAGCAAACCATCTCTTTGTACAAACTGGTTTTTGATCTGGTCGTATTCGATGTTCACACCACCCAGCAGTTTAAAAGCATGTTTACCAAAATGCTGGGTATAGTCTGCATATATATTACCTACATAATATTGTTCTTTCACATCACTGTTGGAAAGATAGTTCAGACCCGATGTAATCAGCTCTCCGGGTTTGATACTATAAGGTGTGGTAAAAAACTTACGTGTTTCGCCTGTGGTAGTATATAAATAAGAAAAATCACCTTTCAGGTTCAGTTTGTTTTTGATGATAGACGCATTAAAGCCAAGGGTATTACGCAGGAAGTTCTGTGAAGCTATTGATTTGCTTTTCCCATAATAAAAATCTCCAACCGAATAAGCGCCTACTATGGTCATGGTACCATCAGGGTTCAGCATGGGTGATACAGGGAAAGCGGTTACGGCCATCAAACGCCAGATCGCATTTACGCCACCTACAGAGGTAAGCGGGTAAGAATAACTGTAGGTAGAATAATCTGTATTGGTATTTATGGTAAGCCAGTCGGTTACTTTGATACTTCCTTTCAAACGAAGATTATACCTGTTGAATTTATCTGTGTTGTACCTGAAAATACCATCCTGGAAATAATACCTTCCCGAAAGGGAGAAATTCACTTTTTCGCTACCACCAGAAACACTGATAGAGTGTTCTGTGGTACCGTTATTATCCTTATACAGTTCTTTGAACCAGTCTGTATTGGCAAAATACTGGTACTTACCCGTTAGTGGATCAATCGTTGTCTGCGGCAGGTTTGGGTTTTCGGAGTGCGCCTTCAGCGAATCCAGGTAGGCCAGCGAAAACCCAAGCTGCGAGTTGATGGTTTGCGGGTGCGAGAGGTAATCGTTCCATGAATAAAACGATTCATCAAAATTCTTTGCCCATACGTAAGAGTCCGATACCAGATCAGGAGTAGTAGTGCGCTGGTTGATGGCATAATTAGCACTGTAGCTTACCTGGATCTTATCGCGCTTCGGAGACTTGGTGGTAATCAGTATCACACCAAATGCACCTCTGGCTCCATAAATCGCTGCCGAAGAAGCATCTTTCAGTACAGATACACTTTCTATATCATTCGGGTTCAGCGTAGCCGGATCGCCCGGTACACCATCTATCAGCACAAGCGCGCTTCCGCCAGAGCCGATAGAAGTAATACCACGCACATTATAAGTAGCTGTTCGTGTTGGTTTTCCATCCACAATTTTAATATTCAGGTTCGGAATCGCGCCTTGTAAACTCCGGGTAATATTGGCGTTGGGCCTGTCTTCAAAATATTCGTTACCCACCTGGTCAACCGCTCCGGTCAGGTTCACTTTTTTCTGCGTACCATATCCTACCACCACCACTTCGTTCAGGTCGTTCTGAGCAGCCAATAAAGAAATATATACCTGTGTGGTTTCACCTGATCTTACCAGAATCGTTTGCTTATGCGTTTTATAATTAACGAAACTGATGCTGACAGAATAACTGCCAGGCGCAAGAGACACGTTGAATTTTCCATCGTTGTCGGCAACAATTACCTTACCGGATTTTTCAATCACCAGGTTGGCACCGGCAAGCGGAGATCCGTTTTGATCTTTAACTACTCCTGTAATTTTTCCATCTGCAAAACGTACTGCAACTGTCAACTTTTCTGCAGCGGATAAGGGGATTACCTGTGTTGTACAAAAGATTACAATCAATGCCAGGCATACGGATCCAAATGACCAATTCAGGGAAAGAGGCTTCTTCATAATGCTAATCAGTTTCTTAAGTGAGGGGTGTGAATATTATTTTCACATTTCGGATGCAAGGTAATTGGTACCCTTTCATTTCATAGTTTGATAAAAAGAACAAATTGTTAAGTTAACATTAACAGAATTACTGCTTTATCAAACGCAAATTTGATTTGTATTCACAAATGTTTTCATTATTGTATCACTACAGAAACGACGGTCGGTTTGTGTAGTTTTTTAACATATCAACTCCTATAATTCACAAACAGTTTACTGCTTATCATAACTGCATGTGAAAGCTTACTAGGTTCTGGTCTGGAAAACTGTGTGTAACATTTGCAGGTATGTGAATGAATCGTATGCTGCTGTGGATTACAGGTTATATACTGTGCATACTAACATTGGCGTAACATTGCCATAACAATTTACTAACCCGTATGTGCATAAGCAAAATCAAAAAGGGTTCTGATCTCTATACTATATTATGGCGTACGCTGATGAGTTATATTTCATTCCCATGGTTATACAGATAGCCAATTGTTCCCAAAAATAAACGTATCAGCATTCTTGACTTTCTGTAGCGATCCGTTTCGGTGCATCATCTGCCGTAGCTGCCGAGGCAGGAGAAAACGACCTAATAAACCAGCCCCTATGGCCGAAGTAGTGGCATAACGAATAAAACGACGACGGGGTAGTTTGACATTCACAGCAATCGGGGGCGATTAATCAGGCAATAAAATATGAAGAAGCCATTGAAAACGACGCCAGGCGGCATAGAAAACAAACGCTAACGATTTCGTGCATGCCTGATGCAGGGAATGGCGGAGGGTAAAAATAAAACAGAATAACCTATTGCAGGTAAGCGGCCTGCTAACTGCTCAACAGGTTACCCGAATTCGCCTGTTCGATTCCCTTGCAGATCCTTTCCCCGCAGGGATTACCGCCCTAAACCAAACAGCCGGCAGCAAGGGTACAACCGGTAATAAATAACCCCCTTTTTCCCTGATTAATATCGTAAATTTGGGATAACAATGGTAGTGCTATGAGGTACTCTCTCATTATACTGTTTTGTTGTTCCTTCTCCTTTGCTTACCCGCAATCTGCCACCGAGATCATACAAAAAGCCGATGAAAAAATGCGTGGTAAAACCTCGCAGGGAGAGATCCTCATCAAAACCACCCGCCCCACCTGGAGCAGGGAAATGCGGCTGAAAACCTGGATGAAGGGAACCGAATTCGCTATACTGCTGGTGCAATCTCCACCCAAAGACAAAGGCATTGTTTACCTGAAAAGGAAAAAAGAAGTATGGAACTGGATGCCCATACTGGAACGGATCATCAAACTGCCTCCTTCTATGATGACCAATAGCTGGATGGGTACCGATTTTACCAACGATGACCTGGTGAAAGAGTCTTCGGTGGTGCAAGACTATCATCACCGGTTACTGGGGGATACCGTAGTGAATGGAAAAGCCTGTTATCAGCTGGAACTGCTTCCCAAGCCAAATACCGCCGTAGTATGGGGGAAACTGCTGGTGGCCATTGATAAAAATGATTTTCTGGAACTGTACACTGAATTCTTTGATGAAGAAGGAAAGCTGGTCAATACAATGCAGGCTTATGATATCAAATTAATGGATGGCAGGTTAATACCGACCAGAATGGAAATGATACCGGCAGATAAAAAAGGACATAAAACTGAAATCAGATACCTCTCAATACAATTTAACCGAACCATTGACGACAACTTTTTCTCCATTGAGCGGATAAAACAATTTAACTGAGATGTGGATCTTACAGCTGGCATGGAAAAACCTCTGGCGCAATAAAAGCCGCACCGCCATTACCATGGCATCAATTTTTTTTGCCGTAGTTCTATCTGTGCTCACCAGCAGTTTAAAAACGGGCATTTTTGATAACCTGATAAAAAACGTGGTCAGTTTTTATTCCGGTTATGTGCAGGTACACAAAGCCGGTTATTGGGAGGAACAATTACTTGATAACAGTTTTGCCGCCTCTCCGCAACTGGAGAAAACAATCCTGGCACAGACAGAGATAACAGGTGTTACCCCCCGTCTCGAATCCTTTGCGCTGGCTTCTGCAGAAATGAACACAAAAGGTTGTCTGGTAGTAGGCATTGACCCCGCCAAAGAAGACAGGCTTACCCACCTCGCTGCCAAACTGATTGCCGGAGAATACCTCAAACCCGATGATAACGCCGTATTGGCCTCGGAAGGATTATTGAAACGCATGAAACTGCAGTTGCATGATACGCTGGTATTGATTGGCCAGGGTTACCAGGGGGCTACGGCGGCGGGTAAGTATTTTATTAAAGGTGTGGCTCGTTTTGGTTCGCCCGATCTAAACGACAGGCTGCTGTACCTGCCCCTGTTGGCCGCGCAGAATATGTTCGAAGCGCCGGCCATGCTTACTTCCTATGTTTTATCTGTCCGGAATCCCGGCCTTGTTAACGCCACCAGCCTTTCGGTACAGCAGCGGCTGGGTAATGAATATGAAGTGATGAGCTGGGAAAAGATGATGCCCGATATCAAACAACATATACAAGGCGACTCTAACAATATGCAGGTGGTTCAGTTGTTCCTGTACCTGCTGATCTCCTTCGGGATCTTTGGAACCTCGCTGATGATGATGGCAGAGCGCCGCTTTGAATTGGGTATGCTGGTGGCCATAGGAATGAAGAAAACCAAGCTGGCATTTTTACTGCTCGCAGAATCCGTTCTTGCTGTACTGATAGGCTGTATCCTTGGCATAATGGCCAGTATTCCCATTGTGTACTACCTGAACCGGCATCCCCTGCGCCTGGGCGGTGAAGTAGCCAAAGCCTATGAGCGTTTTGGATTCGAAGCCATATTCCCCACTTCTACAGATAGTATGCATTTTATCACACAGGGGTTATTCGTGTTATTGATTGGACTGATCTTATCACTTTACCCCGTACTCAAACTGATCCGTTTAAACCCTGTTCTATCCATGAAAAAATAAAACCGTACCCGTGATCTTCAGAATAGCCTGGCGAAATATCTGGCGCAACAAAATGCGTAGCCTCGTCATCATACTTTCGGTGGCGATAGGCCTCTTTGCGGGTATCGCTGTACTGGCCCTCTACAAAGGCATTTTGAACAGCCGCATACACACGGTGATTTATGCAGAAACGGGCCACCTGCAGATCCATCACAAATTATTTAAGCAGGATAATGAACCGCAGTTTATCATTCACCAGGGGGAGGCATTGCTGGCTGCACTGAAAAAAAACAGTACCGTCAAACTCTTTACTACCCGCACCATTACACAGGGCATGCTGGCCACCAGTACAGGGAGTGCCGGTGTAAAAATCAACGGAATTATCCCCGGCAAAGAGGATGAAGTGTCTGGTCTGGCCAATAAAATCATAGCGGGAAAAGGTTTTGATCCCACCAAAAAAAACCAGGTATTCATCGGTAACAAACTAGCCGATAAAATGAAACTGAAAACCGGTGGCAAACTCGTACTCACTTTTACCGATGTGGATGCCAATATGATCTCGGCTGCATTCCGCGTTGCCGCCATTTACCAGTCAGACAATGCACCGCTCGATGAAAGGAATGTATACGTACAACAGTCCGAACTGAACCAGATGCTTACTATCGGCAATGCTTTTCATGAGATCTGTATCATTCTGCAAAATGACGCACTTACTGATATTGTGCGGCAACAACTGCAGCAGCAATATCCGGAACAACTCATCGAGTCATGGAAAGACATCTCACCCGAAACAGACCTGATGATCGATACGGTTGATACCACTTCCTATATCATCATCGGCATCATCCTCTTTGCGCTGGCATTCGGCATTGTTAATACCATGCTGATGGCCATTCTGGAAAGAACCCAGGAGATCGGCGTAATGATGGCACTCGGCATGAACCGCATCCGTTTGTTCCTGCTGGTATTTCTCGAAACCGTTTTTTTAACATTGATCGGGACTCCTGTAGGACTGGCCGTTGCCTGGGTATTGACTCTTTATTACCAACAGCATGGCCTTAACTGGAGTTCTGCAGGCGAAGAAGTGATGCGCAGTTTTGGTTTCAGTTCCATGATCTATCCGGAATTTCCAACGGAGAAAATAGTGGCGGTTATCTGCATAGTATTATTTACCGCGCTGGCCTCCTGTATATACCCGGCCATCAAAGCCCTGCAGTTACAACCGGTTGAAGCGTTACGAAAATAAAATCATGACTACCAAATTCCATTCGCATGAAAACTGTTATTGACGCACATAATATTTCCAAAACCTACAACAAGGAGAACATCCCTGTGTATGCTGTTAACAATGTACACCTGCACATTAACCAGGGAGAATTTACGGCGCTGGTAGGTCCCTCGGGTTCGGGAAAAACCACTTTACTGAACCTGATCGGCGGATTGGATAAACCCGATGAAGGTAAAATTGAGATCAATGGGATTGATATCTCCGCCATGTCTCCCAACAAACTCATCGATTTCCGCCTGCTGAATATCGGATTTGTGTTTCAGTCCTTTAACCTGATACCGGTATTAACGGCCAAAGAGAATGTAGAATTTATCATGCAGTTACAGGGCATCCCGAAAGCAGCCAGGGAGGAGCGCATCAATAACTTATTCAAACAGATCGATCTGGTAGATAAAATGGACAGCCGCCCGGCACAATTATCCGGCGGTCAACAGCAACGGGTGGCCGTAGCCCGGGCGCTGGCCTCCAAACCCCAGTTTGTACTGGCCGATGAACCCACCGCCAATCTGGATACCGCTTCGGCTTCTAACCTGCTGGATATTATGGCCCTGCTGAATAAAGAAGAAAATATCACTTTTATTTTTTCTACCCATGATGCAAGGGTGATCGAAAGGGCCCGCCGAGTGATCACCCTGGTGGATGGGCGGATCGTTTCAGACACCGCAAAAGTTGCTGTTCATGAAGAGTAGTCTGCTACTATTGATCTTGTTTCTCGGTTACCAGCCACTGGCAGCACAGGATACCATTGCACCTTCCCCTAAAAAAGTTTCCTTCAACGGTTATTTGAAAAGTCTCGAGTCGTATTCGATTGATAAGTTGAATCACCAAAACACATGGGGGAACCTCATCCATCAGCGTTTTAATATAAAATGGAAACCCTCGGCTTCACTCACCCTTGTGGCGGAACTGCGTAACCGCATTTTCTGGGGCGAACAGGTAAAACAGGTTCCCGATTTCGGTTCCAGGCTCCGCAACAGCAACGAAGCCTGGAACCTGCAGAAAGCATGGATCCACCGGGAGAATTTTGTTTTTCATACCAATACAGAACGGTTGTATGCAGACCTGAAAAAAGAGAAATGGAGCGCCCGTTTGGGCCGGCAACGCATTAACTGGGGTATGACCACCCTCTGGAACCCGAATGATATTTACAATGCCTATAATTTCCTGGATATCGATTACGAGGAACGACCGGGGTCTGATGCCATCAGCCTGCAACGCAACCTTACCGATTTTTCGCATATAGAATTTGTGTACGGCACTGCCGGCAGCAACAAACAGATAATGGCAAGCCGGTATTTTCTGAACAAATGGAATTATGATCTTCAGTTCATAGCCGGTTCCTACCAGGGCGCCGCAACACTCGGTGCCGGTTGGGCAGGTAGTATCCGTGAAACCGGGTTTAAGGGTGAGGTACAATATTATTTCGCCCATCAGGATTCTGCCAGTCAACTGAACCTGACCCTGGCACTCGATCATGCTCTTAAAGGAGGATGGTATCTTTCCGCGGGGGCACTCTATAACAGCCGTGGTCTGAACCACAGCCTCAATCATCCTGCTGAACTGAATCTCAGCCTCAGTTCCAAAAACCTGATGCCTGCACGTATCAGCTGGTTATTGGTTGGCCGGAAAGAGATCAGCCCGCTCAGCGCTGCCACCTGTACCCTTGTATACTCGCCAAAGCTTAACCTGCTCATTCTTTCTGCCGGTGTCAGCTACAATCTTTCGTCCGGACTGGATGCAGACCTTATCTGGCAGTCCTTCTTCCTCCAATACCAGGGTAGTTTCCAGGGCCTGCAGGATATTGGCTACCTGCGTCTCAAGTGGAGCTTTGCCAGGTAGGGCTAACAATGACAGAACGATTACAAAAACAAGATAGGGAAGAATTAATTTTGCGTCAATCGTCAGTCGTCAGTCGTCAGTAGGTAGATAATAGATGGTCCGGCCCTCGCGACTGACGATTCACGACTCACGGTTTTCATCCCCCTAACCAAAAAATAAAAATCATATGCAATCATTACAAAATAAAACCGCCCTGATCACTGGTGCCGGTAAAGGAATTGGGCGTGCGGTAGCACTGGCTTTGGCGAACGAAGGGGTACATATCGGTTTGGTGGCCCGGACGGAGAAAGACCTGCAGGCGGTTGCTGCGGAAGTAACTGCACTGGGCGTAAAAGCAGCGATGGCCGTGGCTGATGTGAGTGATATCGACTCGGTGAATGCTGCAGTGGTAAAGATCCGGCAGGAACTGGGGGCCATTGATATCCTCATCAACAACGCCGGTACGGCCGCTTTCGGGAAATTCCTGGAGTTAACACCGGAGCAGTGGGAGAACCAGGTGAAAGTGAATTTGTTTGGCGTGTACTATGTTACCCGCGCCGTATTGCCCGAGATGATCGAAAGGCAGACCGGGGATATCGTCAACGTATCTTCTACGGCAGGTTTAAAAGGAGCACCGGTTACCAGTGCTTACAGCGCCTCTAAATTCGGACTGATGGGATTGACCGATTCCCTGATGCAGGAAGTGCGTAAACACAATATCCGCGTAACAGCACTTACTCCCAGCACCGTTGTAACCGATCTGGCCAAAAGCGCCAACCTGCTCAACAATAACGAAGACCGTGTAATGCACCCCGAAGACTTTGCAGAACTGATAGTGGCTCAATTAAAACTGAACAGAAGGGTGTTTGTAAAAGATGCCTCCATCTGGTCAACCAACCCCTAACCATTTATTCGGTCTAACTGCGCCTTAGCGGGCAGGTTTTGGTCGGAACGCTAAAGCGGCCGAACAAAAACAAAAAAGCGATACCCTTTCGGGTACCGCCTACTCATCGTCATCCATTTGCTTGCGATATATCCAGGGGAATTTGTTTATTTTCCATTTACAGCAGGTGTAGCTTGTTTGGCTACGGTACAGGCGTAGTTACCGGCCAGATCTACTTTCAGGTAAATACTGTAGTAACCGGCAGTGGCTACAGTAAAATCAGTTCCCCCTGCCACAGGTACTTCGTAACCATCTTTTACTTCTTTGCCCAGCGTAACCGCATTATCGTTATTGGCCCTGAACCGGAAAGTACCTGCCTGCAGGTTCACACCCATCACATACGCTTTGCTGGCTTCATCGTAACTCATCACAGGGTCTGTGCCTGGGTTGCCCGCTACTGCTGTACCGTGGATGCCCCAGTTGTTGATTTTGGTATAACTCCAGCTATTGGTATTGGTACTTGCTTTTACCAGGTATGTACCCGCTCCGCCAAACACAGCCAGTACACCACCACCAAATCCAAACTTGCTGTTGCCGATATGGGTGAATGTGTTGGTTTTTTCCCACCGGGTGCCTTTTACAAACATGAACTGGGGGTAGTTGTTGCCAAAACTTACATATCCCTCATACTCGCCATCATTGTTCACACTCACCAGCTGGGGGGCAGTAGCTAGGTCCCAGTTCTGGTAGTTACCGGGCATTTTTATATAACGGGGATAAGCATATTCAGTATAGTGCAGGTAGGTAGTTACATTCAGCGCTACCGCATCGCTGTAAACAGCAGTGCTTTTGCCATTTACAGGGTAAGCTTTTACCCTCAACTCCACTTTACCGGTAGTACCGGCAGGGATCAGTTTGCACATTTTCTGGTTCAGCTCTTTTACCAGGAAACTTACCTGGCCACCATCGGTGGTGCCCAGTTCTACCGCTGTCTCAAAATGAGTGCCTTCAACAGCCGCTTCAACAGTATAGTCTCGCAGGTTATCAGTAGCGGTGCGGTTCCAGCTGAAGCTGATACCGGTTTTTTCTTCATTTCCCTGGCACATTACCACTTTAGGTTCTGCAATCCTGAATCCACCAATAAAAGCAGCGCTGGTTGTGGCCACCGGTGCCGCAGCCATGTTAACGGGTGTTTCAACTCCTTTCTGACAGGCAGTGAACAATAACAGCGCAGTTACCATAGTGAGCATCCTGGCTCCCAGCACTTGCATTTTTCCGGTTTGGGTGGTCTGCGTTTTCATGATCTCTCTTTTTTTCAGCGGCAATTGTTTCGCTACAATTACAGTACAAAGAGACTCAGATTACGCCCCCCGGGAAATAGACCGCATTGTGAAAAAACAGTAGGTGACACCGACCCAAAACAGTAACAGGATCGGCGCCGGAAGAATAGAGTTTAGGGCCCCGTTATGGTAACAGGATAAACAGATGCGGCGTAGCGCACCAGCAAAAAAATTGTAGTGGAATGTCTATGTTAGGTCAGAACTGCAGGTAAATCGGTGCCAAACAGCTGACTATCAGCCAATAAAAAGATATCATTTTGATACCTTTTTGCCGATCGGAACTGTATGTGTGAGATGGTAATAGGTCAGAGCCATTACCGAAACTTCGGTCTGCATCGTGGCTTATCGGTAACGGTAGGAGTATTTATTGTACTAAATATGTGTAAGTGGTTAGACAAATATCTAAAATGAGCCTAGCGGTACAGTTCTCCCCGTATCAGATCAATACAATAATCCGTGATCCAGATACCCGCCACGTCTACATATACGATATTAGGTTTGTTCTTTGTGTGTATGATACCGTCTTTGATCCATTCGTTCAGTTTTACCGGTAGTAATTTATTGCCATCCAGCGAGTGGCCGATGATGCTCTTATTCTTACGGATCACATTGGCCAGCAGCATCACCCCATTTACCAGCGGATTGATCTTTTCGTCCTCAAACTCATTACAGATCACCGGCGCTTCATCGGCACCCTGGGTTAACTGCCAGTCCAGGCGAACCAGATCGTTCGGATTAAGTGTGTTGTTAAGTGAAATAAAAAAATTCTTTTCCTTATCAATCAGCTCACTCATTTTATTGGTGGCAGCATAGGCTCTCCTGAAATTGATAAATGCAGTTGACGTATCTGCAATGGCACAGGTAGGAAAACGGTTATCTGTATGGCCTGGTATTTCAAAACTCAAAACAGCTTTACCCGCCAGCTCTTGTAAGGGTACATCACCTATCGAAGTTTTATTAGCGGTATACAGGTGGTCCATACCCACCCAATTGATCAGGCTGTCTTTTAAACGCTGTAACGGTGTTTCCTGCTCGCAGAAATGGCTGAAACTGGCCAGCACTATTTCCTGCGGGTTGCTTTGCAGAAATTTCCGGATGGCCAGCCCAATAGGTTGTAACCGTTCGCCATACCCCCCTCCCAGGGCTTCAGTCATACAATCTGAAGAACTGTGTTTGGTATACAACATCCCGTTATAGGTTCCGATCCTGAAATCGAACATGCGTATGCCCGCGTTCAGTTGCTTCTCTATATTCAGTTGCTGGGTTAAGGTGTTACACTCATTAATGGTTCCCTTCTGCTGGCCACCCGTGGCGGTGAGTATGCTCATGCCCGCATCGTGCGAACCGGGTATCACAATATCTTTCAGCGTTTTATTACTCTTTAGTGGTTGTATCACCTGCTCCATCCATTTGGCTGGCTGATAAGCAGAAAATTTACTCAGGTATAAACGGCGGTCCGTACCGGTATACGCCATCAGAAAATCATTGTCATCCACCTTAGATACCGATACCGGCAGATCTGTAGTAAAATAAGGCGGCAATTCGGTATGCCCGCGCGGACTCTCAAAGCCTGCTCCCATTTTATAATACAGGCGATTGTCTTTTTTATACCCTCTCCAGATATAAAATAACTGGTCCGAGTTATACACCTGGTGTACCACAGGCGATACCTGTGTCTGTGAATTTCCTTTGGGCGTGGCAGCTGTCCAGCTGTTTTTGTCACTATCAAAATCGGCAAAATATAACTGGTCGTTTTTCCCCTGCCAGCAAAGCCTGGCTACTTCTTTGTTGATGGCGGTAACATGCGGATAATTTTTTGATTTCTCCTCCGGCAGCTTCTGCAGACTGGCCGGTTGAATCAATCCTGTGGCATCTGTTGTAAGTAGTGTATATAATATAGTCTCTTTGTTGTCTGCATGTGTGGCCAGTAACAACCGGTTACCCATTTCTGCCACGCTGATGCCCAGGGAAACCCTGCCAGGTTCGGTGAAGCCGATCTCCTGAATGGCGGCAAGATCAAAATCCTCGTCTTTGTTACGCAGTATGTATTGAATTTTTCCCTTCGGGGAGATCCAGAAAAGATAGAGATGGTTATTAAATGCTCGTATGACAGGAGCAAAAGCAGATTGGGCACCGGGAATACCAACAACAGCAGCAGTACTGCCCGTATCATATTGTTTACCCAGATTGAGTAACATGATATTTCCCGAAGACCCTGTCGTTTTCCAGGCAATGAAAAAGTGATCATTATACCGGGTGATACTGGGCTCCCGGTCAGTTTGCGCCTGGCCGGCAATGGTAAGCGGATAGGTGAAACTAAGCCCCTGCGAATCCGCTGCAACAGGCAGTAACAACGTTGACAAAAAGAGCAGAATATGAACAATTTTGGTCACCTTTGTATAAGATTTTCAGTGAACTTTTTATCCCCTTCAAGTTACTGAAAATCTGATTCTCTTCTCCCAAAATTCTGCGTTATGACTAGAATTTTTCTACCTGCGCTACTCTTCGTTTTCTCCGCTGCAAGTATTGCCCAGGACGCCAATTATTGGTCTTCCACGTATGGTCCCGGAGGTTTTCTTTCGCCCGGTTCCACCATTGCTAAAAACGGAGACAGTGGTGTACTGTTTTATAACCCTGCACTGCTGGCATACAACACCAAAAATGCATCCAATATCAGTGGCAGCATTTACAATTTTCAAACCACCAATTTTAACGATGGGGCCGGATTAGGGTTAAACCTGAAAGCAACTTCCACCTATATTCTTCCGGTACTTGCCTCCAACACCATTTACCTGAAACTGAAAAAACCGATCACCATTGCCTATGCCATCATGAGCACACCGGTGATGAAATTTCATGCTTCGCAAAGAAGAGATGCCATGATCAATGTTCTACCGGATGGTAAAAGTCCGGGGAACGAATTTTTTGTGGGTCAGTATGTACATGCCAACACCGTAGAAGAAACCAGTGGTTTACTGGCCTTAGGTAAATCGCTTACAAATAAACTGGCTATGGGACTAACGTTTGGCTTCACCAACCGGCGGCAGGAGTTTCACCATAACATGAGCATCAATGTTCTCAGCAACGATCTGAGTACCACCTACGATCAGCGCATGATATCTATCGGGGAATACTACCTTGTACACAGTAATGTGTGGAACCTGGGCATTAAAGCAGGACTTTCGTACGAACTCAACCCGAAAAATCATTTGGGTTTACTGGTAACCCTGCCTTCCATACACCTTACTTCCAAAGCCGACCTGCTTGTTCAATACAATATCAGTAACCTTGTTGTGGGTACCGAAGAGATTTTTATGCTGGCCAGCAGTAAACAAACCAAACTATCATCAAAATGGAGAACACCGCTTAGTATTGCAGGGGGATATACCCTGAACTATGGTACAAGCGACCTGTATTTTTCTGCCGAGTATTTTGTTCCGATTGGCGAATACAATGTGATCACGCCTCGTGATGAATATTTTGTTCAGCCGCAAACAGGTATCGGAGAATATTTCACTTCTTCCATGATGCAGCTGAAAAACATTCATAAATCCATCCTCAATTATGCCGTAGGCGCCAGTTTCCCGCTTAAAGAAAGGGTTACCGGTTATCTTTCGCTACGAACTGATTTTAATTATTCCGATCAGCGTTCATTCAGCAACGATGATGGTTACAGGTCCAACACAGCTACCTGGGATATTTACCACATGCAGGTGGGAACCAATTTTAAAAAACGGAAATTTAACCTGCGCGCCGGACTCCTGCTTTCATACGGAAGAAAAAGCCAGTTAGAACAAATGGTCAGCTTTGATAACCCCACCCAGGAAAACGCATTGGAAGGAGCACTCAAAAAGATCAGTGCTACCCGTATGGCCGCCGGTTTGATGTTGGCGTATATTCATAATTTTTAAACCGTCTTTACCGGGATAGAAATTCTCTGAACCGGTGCCCGGATTGTTTGACGGTTCTTAACTGCGTGTCAAAATCAACATGCACTAGCCCAAAGCGTGCATGGTAGCCTTCCGACCATTCAAAATTATCCATGAGGGTCCAGGCAAAGTAACCATTCACTTTCACACCTTCCTTTTTGGCACGCAAAAGTGCGGTCAGGTATTGTTCAAAATAAGCGGTTCGTTGTACATCGTCGATCCTGCCGTTCACCAGTTTGTCTTTATAGAAAGCGCCGTTTTCTGTTACAATTACCTGCTTTACGTTTTCATAGGCTGCAAACCGTTTGACCATCCGGTAAAAACTGTCTGCATTCACTTCCCATCCCATTGCCGTGTAAGGAACTTTCCTGGTGGCCGCTTTTACTTCCACCGCCTGTATAATGGGAATAACGGCATTGTATTTTACCGTAACAGGAAAATAATTCTGCAGGCCGATAAAATCAAAATCGAAACGGAGTTGATCGGTATACTTCCAGGCTTTGTTATGCAGGTATAGTTTCTCCATTAACGGAAATGGATCATTGGGATAACCCATACCCAGCGAGGGTTCGATGAACAGCCGGTTCAGCAGAATATCCATCCGGTTGGCTGCTGCTACATCTTTTGGATGCTGCGAAGCCGGAACAATTTCACTGCAGGAAAAAGCCGTACCGATAGTAGCCGCCTGAACCAATGATCTGATAATCCTGCCCCCTTCAGCCTGCGCCATGGCCGCATGATGTACGGCAGGAAGAAAGTACTCCAACCCTCTTTTACCCGGTGCATGCACACCCAGCATATACCCCAGCGATGTAAATGCCATAGGTTCATTCAGGATGATCCAGTTTTTTACTTTATCGCCGTACTCCGTGGCGCAAACAGTTACAAAACGGCTAAACCAGCGTAATACCTTGTGTGTGTACCAACCGCCTTCTTTTTCGAGTGCATAGGGAAGATCCCAGTGGTATAAGGTAATAAAAGGAACCAGCCCCAGTTTAATGCATTCATCTATTACACGGTGATAATAAGCGACTCCTTCGAGATTGATTTTTCCGGTTCCATCCGGCAGAATCCGGCTCCAGGAAATAGAAAAACGGAATACGGTAAAACCCAGTGCTTTCACCAATAGCAGGTCATCCTTGTAGCGATGATAAAAATCGCAGGCCACTGAGGGTCGTGATCCGTCTTTTATTTTTCCTTTGCGTTGCGAGAACTGGTCCCATACCGAAGGCCCCCTGCCACCGGCCGTATATGCCCCTTCATTCTGGGCTGCTGCAATCGTAACACCCCATAAAAAGTCTTTCCCAAAATCTGTGGCACGGATAGTAGCAGCTGGTATCAATTACTGGTATTTTAAAGCAAGCGGATGAAACGTATAGGCTGCAGGGTTGTTGGTTTTTTTCCGGATAGACAGCGCTGTTTCTATCACCTTAGATACAATCGTATCAGTGGAATGTGCGAGTTCCAGTTTTCTCGGACCCGCCGCCTGCAGCCAGGAACGGATCTCGTCCGGAAAGGTTTCCTGTATGGAAGATACTACCGGTACGCCAAAATTTTTCAGTGCGGCAGCATTACACAACTGCTCGTACTGGCCCCTGATAGGTAAACACATGAGTTTTTTGCCCAACACCAGGGCCTCGGCAGGTGTTTCAAAACCGGCACCGGTAATCACACCCGTAGCATGGATCATACTATTGGTAAATGCCTCGTTGTCAATCGGGAGAAAGCTGATGTTTCCTACCTGTACTTTTTCTTTTATTCTTTTACTAAATACTTCAAAACGAACAGCAGGTAACTGTTGTAAGTAAGGTGCAATAAAATCATCGCTATAATGAGAAAGATATACGGTGATATGTTCCTGATTGGTTGGGTTTGCATACAGTACCTGTTCTTTTATGATGGGAGAATAAATAAAATCATCATACTGTTCAAAATGAAGCCCTATGTATTGTGAAGCTGTTGCGTAGTTCCGTAAGATCAATTCTCCAACCGGATCTTTTTTAGCGGGCCGCGGTGTATGACTGCTGATGAAACTTGCCTGGTGACCAAAATTAACCGATGGCACATTCTTCAACTTACAGGCCAGTGATGTGATACATTCAAAATCATTGATCACCACATCATATTTTTCAACCGGTAAAGCGCGGGCTTCTGTCATGATTTTCAGGGGTGCCAATTCCTGCAGCATTTTCCAATAATCCAGTCCGCCCCGGTTACCATAAAACAGGCTCACACCCCTGCTTTTGTATTTCACCGGTAAAGGCACTGGCAGGTTACTGTTACTGCCGCTGAGAAAAACATCCACGGTACCATATTGCTCCAGATAAGGCAACAGTTCCTTTGCCCTGGCTATATGGCCATTACCGGTGGCCTGCACAGCATATAATATTTTCATGATTGAAGATGTAAGGAGTTAAGAAAAAAAGTGACTTCATCTGTAACAACAGATAACTGCGGGCGCTGAGATTTTCGTACCGCTTTGGTTTCAACCGGCTGGTCAGCAAAAGCTTTTTCATCATAGTGAAAAATTTCCCACTCATTATCATTGTATTCCAGCGCGGTCAGGTTCTCTATCCAGTCGCCGCTGTTCATGTAGATCACTTTGCCTTCTTTGGTTTCAACGGTCCTTTTCTGGGGCTGGTGAATATGCCCGCAGATCACATAATCATATTTTTTGGCAATGGCCAGTTCAGCGGCGGTCTGTTCAAAATTCCCGATCCACGATACCGCCTGTTTTACACTGTCTTTCACTTTTTTGCTCAAACTCATTTTCTCTTTCCCCAGCAGGCGTAAACAGTAATTGATAAACCGGTTCAGCAATATCAACAGGTCGTACCCATGTCCACCCAGCTTGGCCAGCAGTTTGGCGCTTCCCCTGGTAGTGGCATCAAATACATCACCATGAAAAATCCAGGTCATTTTGCCATCTATCTCAATCACCACTTTATCTGTTAGCTGAAAATTACCGATCTGGATATCACTGTAGCGGCGCATCATTTCATCATGGTTACCGGTAATATAGATCACACGGGTACCCCTGGTTATCAGGTTCATGATCTCTTTGATCACCTGCAGATGACTGGCCGGAAAATATCTTTTGCTGAACTGCCAGCCATCAATGATATCGCCGTTTAATACGAGGATCTGGGGAGAGATACTTTTGAGATAATTAACAATCTCAGCAGCGTGGCACCCATAAGTACCCAGGTGCAGGTCGCTCATTACTACAACATTAACGGAACGTTTTTCCATGTTGACTGTTTATTAAAATTCAGATTAGCGTATTACCGGGATGCTACGGAATCATTAAGGAATTGTGAATTCGTGTCTCCCCAACGGAAACAGACGGGAATGAAGCGCATGCCCCCAATAAAAAACCCACGGCAACCGTGGGTTAGTTCCTGTACTATCCTGTATGTATATGCCTGTTAGCTTTATTGTACCAGCACTTTTGCTTTGAGGCAGGCTTCATCCAGCACATTGGTAAGTTGCTCTACGATAGTGCTCATTCCTCCTGCCAGGTTCCAGGTATTGGTAAAGGCAACCAGTGTAATATCTGTATCGGGGTCTGTTACCATTCTCGACAAAAAACCTTCATGTGCGCCATCATGACCCCAACCCAGGTTGGGCACAAAAGTAATACCACAGGCATACCGGCTATCGCCCAGCGGACCGGCAGGAATATTTTTCAGGATCGTATTTACAGTAGTAATAGTCAGCACTCCTTCGCCACGCAATAATTTCCGGATAAACCGAGACAAATCATCAGGTGTAGTAATGAGATTACCCTCTGCCACATTTGCGGATATATTGGATTGGGTACATTCTTTCGTGGCGGGCAGATAATAATAGCCACGTGCAAAAGGGGTCGGTATCAGTTGATCGGAACCGGTGAATGGCATAGACGATTGTGTCATACCCATCGGTTTAAAAATACGCTCGGTAATAAACTGTCCGTAACTCATACCCGATACCCGTTCAATAATTTTTCCCAGAATAGAGTAGCCCGTGTTGGAATATTTGTGTTTTACCCTGGGCGCAGCATACGATATCTGACAGGTAGCTACCACACCCACCAATTCATCAAAGGTAAAACTGTGTTTAGGATCTGTTTCGCCGATATACGTCAGGTAGTTCTGTCCAACATACGGAACGTTGGCTGTTACGGTAATGGGAATAGAGTCATTGGAAATATCATATACACCCGCATTGTGCTGTAACAGATCGCGGATGGTAATCTGACTGCGATAAGGGATATTGTATTGCGGATTCAGCGGCACATACGTCATTTTGGTGCCGGGAATGGTATCGATGATTTTAGCATCAATCTGTAATTTACCCTCCTGCGCCAGCAGCAAAATAGCAGTGGAGGTAAATGTTTTGGTATTACTGGCTGCACGGAAATGTACCTGGTCTG
The DNA here is from genome assembly GCA_004297075.1 of Chitinophagaceae bacterium. Lineage (GTDB taxonomy): Bacteria > Bacteroidota > Bacteroidia > Chitinophagales > Chitinophagaceae > Sediminibacterium. Next base: position 17,375 of record SCVK01000394.1, on the reverse strand, counting down.
TTATACCGGCCTCCATACCCGAAGCCGCAAAATAAGTGCCGCTTTTTGAGACCATTTGTATAGCAATACCACCCGGGAAGCCGGGATATTTGGTTGTATACTGTGCCATTATCTGGTTTACCGACGTCTGTAGTTTTTCCTGAATTAGCCGATCGGCTGTTGGTGTTTCCAGGTTCTTTTTGGTGCAGCCAATGAGAAAAATTTCCAGCAGTATAAACACACTGAAGGGTATAAAGAACTTTTTCATAACGCATGATTTTAAAGGCCTATGCAGCTATCAAAAGTCACGATAGACTCACCTGTAAATATACCTTACCAGCCAGGCTGATTCAATGATAAATGTCATAGAAAGGAGCTTCCTGTTTCATCTCCCCCATCACAGATAATTCAGGTATATTAGCAATAGCCGATCTTGTATTTATATCCCTAAAACCTAACTCCTTTTTTATGCAGCACAAATCAGTTCTTCTCCTTTGCATTCTTTTATTGGCTGCAGGTACCGGTTACGCCGATACGTATCCGCGTAATTACTCTATCGATATCCTGCATTATGCATTTGATCTGCAGTTCTCAGACAATACAGATGAGATCAGTGGTAAAGCTTCCATCCGATTTGTATGCAAGAAGGCCGATGTAAAACAACTCCGGCTGGACCTCATCAACCAGGCCGATAAATGGAATGGAAAGGGAATGACCGTACAGGAAGTGAGTTACCAGAACCAGCCCCTTACCTTCACTCACAAAAACGATGAACTGCTGATACAGTTGTCCGCCGCTCCGGTTATTGACCAACCCATTACCATAGTGATCCGCTACAAAGGCATACCAGCCGGCGGCATGAAGATCCAGCCCACCAAATTCGGCGACCGGAGTTTTATGTGCGAGAACTGGCCCAATAATGCCCGGCACTGGCTGCCTACGGTAGACCACCCCTACGATAAAGCCACATCCGAATTTATCGTAACCGCACCCGCTCATTACAAAGTAGTCTCTAACGGATTGCTGCTCGAAGAATCTATGCTCGACAAAACCACCAAACTCACCCACTGGAAACAGTCTGTACCTGTATCCTGCTGGTTATTTGTATTGGGGGTGGCAGAATTTTCAGTGCAGTATGTAGATGATTTCAATGGTAAATCCATCCAGACCTGGGTATATCCCAAAGATCGTGAAGCCGGTTTCCTGGATTTTGCAGAACCCACCAAACAGGTGTTACAGTTTTACTCAGACCTGGTAGGACCCTTTGCCTATGAAAAACTGGCCAGCATAGAAACCCAGAGTGTAGGTGGTGGTATGGAAACTTCATCGGCTATTTTTTATGACGAGAAAATGGTGACCGGAAAAAAATCCGTTCGCCTGCGTAATGTGGTGATACACGAGCTGGCCCATCAATGGTTTGGTAATGCCGTAACCGAAAGCACCTGGGACGATGCCTGGCTGAGCGAAGGTTTTGCCACTTATTTTACACTATTGTTTATTGAGAATGCCTATGGACATGAAGAGTTCATCAGTGGTATCAAAGCGGCGCGTAAAACGGTGTACGATCTTACCGGAAAAGATTCTTCCTGGGCCATTGTAGCCGATCGCTCTGCCGAAAAAGGGTTGGTAACCAGTGGCCTCACTTACCAGAAAGGGGCCTGGATCTTACACATGCTGCGCGACCGAATGGGACAGGATGCTTTCAGAAAAGGCATACAGGCTTATTACAAAAAGTTCTATAACGCCAATGCTACTACCAACGATTTTATCACCGAAATGGAAAAAGCCGCTAACCAGAACCTCCGCGGATTTTTTACGCAATACCTGACCCGTGCAGACAATCTGCAACTAAAAGGAAGTTGGGGATATGATAACAAAACCAAACAGATCACCGTTACCCTGCAGCAAACCCAAAGCTCCCGTTTGCCATTCGATTTCCCCATAGAAGTGGCCATGTACAAAGCGGGTAATGCCGTACCGGAGATCAAAAAATTTACGGTGAACAGTTTACAAACCAGTTTCAACATTTCTGCCGATGCTAAACCCGATCTGCTATTACTCGATCCAAGAAATGTTTTATTGGCAGAGATTGATTTCAAATAAATATCGCAAATAGCACAATCCAGAACCCACAGGTTCCCAAACAAAAAGCCCCGGCAGATGATCTGCCGGGGCTTTTGCCAAAGTGTAAGTGTTTGATCTATTTCAGATACTTATCAAACCACGAAATATACCTTTCAAACCTGTCTTTCACATAACTCGGCACACTGATTCCATGAAACTGACCCGGATAAATGATCAGCTCAGTAGGCACACCCAACGAACGCAACGCCTGGTACATCTGCTCACTTCCCGGCGAGGGCACATTAAAATCACTTTCGCCCACCATGAACTGAGTAGGGGTTTTGATCTTATCGGCTTTTAAGAACGGATAAGAAATAGCAAGGTATTTATCCATATTTTTCCAGGGTACGCCCAGCTCGTTATCGTATTGCATAATGTATTGGTCAACTCCATACAAAGAAGCCACCAGTGCTACACCGGCACCGCTGGATGCGGCTTTAAAACGCGTGTCTGAAGCAATCATGTAGTCGGTCATGATACCACCATAGCTCCAGCCGCCAATACCGAGCTTCTCCGGATCGGCAATGCCTTTTTCAACTACATAATCCACTGCGCTCGTAATATCTTTCACTTCCAGGTTACCCCAGTCTGCGTTGATGCTTTGTGAATAGGCCAGGCCACGCCCGCTGCTTCCGCGATAGTTCACACCCACCACCGCATAACCGGCAGCAGACAACATCTGGCGCGAAAGATCAAAACCATATTCATCCTGCGCCACCGGTCCGCCGTGAATAAAAAACAGCGTAGGCATTTTCTGCGTAGCACCAATACCTGCCGGACGAATCAATATACTCCCCACCTTATTACCATCTTTACTAATAGAGGTAAACCCTTCCACCGTAGCAAGTTCCAGCGGTGCCAGAAACTCGTCCTGGTGTTTGGTGAGTCTTCTCGTAACCCCGTTTTCAACCGCAAATAATTCAGCAGGCAATTGCGGCTCGCTCATGCTCACCACCCAGTTATTCAGCGAGTGGGCTTGCACGGCACCAAAGCTCCGTTTGCCACCGGCTATTTTAGCGAAGGCACCGGTTTTGGTATTGAACTGCGCCAGGTATCTTTCCCTGTCGTCTGATACCAATACCGCCAGTTGACTGCCGTCTTTCGAGAATTTAGGATTGTTTACATGCCTGTCTAAGGTTTTAGACAATAGTTTGGGTTCTCCTCCCGCCAGATCTACCAGGGCCAGGTAAGGTTGGTCGTAAGAAGTATAGGTAGCCGATGCCGACTGAAAATAAGCCAGCATTTTACCATCGGGGCTCCATACCGGACCATAATCGCCGCCCGCAAAACTGGTAATTTTTTTGGCCGTGGCTTTGGGTACAGCATCCATCACAAAAATATCTGAGTTGGTATTTCTGTCGGGGTCTTCGGTGTGGTTGCTCACAAAAGCAATTTGCTTTCCATCCGGGCTGAACACAGCACCCGACTCATCAAATTCACCGGCAGTAAGGGTGTCTGTTTTTTTACCATCTATATCCATCAAATACAAATGCACCGGCTGGCGTTGGGTAATATACCCTTCCACATCGCGCTTAAAGCGGTAGCGGTTAATCACCCATGGTTTGGGTGTTTTGGGTTTGGCCGTGTCGGTGGTTTTCAGGGTCAGCAATAATTTTTTACCATCGGGGGCCCAGGAATAATCCACCAGGCTCGATTTCAGGTTGGTCAGTTGTTTACCCTCACCACCCAGGCGGTTCATGAGCCAGATCTGGCTGCCGGTAGCACCCTGGCGGGCAGATACAAACGAGAGGTATTTGCCATCCGGACTCCACCTGGGTTGCGATTCCGCATCCGGGCTATTGGTCAGCTGAACGGTCTGTTTCCCGTCCCAGCTAACCATCCAGATATCCGTGTTGCGTTTGTTGGCCGCAGAATCAACCGAAGACAAGGTATACGCGATCCAGTTACCCTCTGGTGAAACCTGCGGATCGCCAATGCTTTGCAGGCGGTACACATCAGACGGTTTCAGTTTTCTTTTCGCAGTTGTTTGCGAAAAGATCAGATTGGGTACCGATACCAGTAAACAAATAAGATAAAGGAACTTTTTTCTACGCATAGTTTTGGTATAAAGTGAAGGAATGAGGGGCTTGCAAAATGCATTGTAATATATAAAAACTAAAGGAAATCCGGTGAGTGAGTGCCGGATGTTTATGGCACCAGCTGCTGTTTTTCATAGCAGCCCGGTTGCGTCGCACACTTGTGCTGTATCGCCGGATTTTTATGTACCCGGCAGAAGCCCGGCACCATTGCTTTTACATAAAAATCGCTGGTGTTTACCAGCTTCTGTCTTGGGTAAATATTGTACATTCACAAAGCCCGTACACAACCCGATTCCTTCACCGCTTGTAATTCAAAAAACATGCTCTTCCCGTTTCTCCGCCAAAACAACTGCTCAAAAAAACCGATCCGCTTGTTTTGTTTATGTGTTTTATCACCTTTTATTATCTGTTTTGCACAAAACAAGAAAACCCAAACGCCCAATATTGTTTTTTTACTTGTTGATGATATGGGTTACAGCGAATGTGGTTTCAACGGCGGTAAAGAAATCAGCACACCGGTTATAGACCGTCTTGCAAACGAAGGAACCGTTCTCGAAAACAGTTATGTACAGCCGGTTTGTTCGCCCACCAGGGCGGCTTTGCTAACCGGTCGTTATCCAACACATACCGGTGTATACACCATTGTTTCTCCTGGCGCAAAATGGGGACTTCCACTTACAGAACGCACACTGGCCGATGCACTTCGTGCAGCGGGTTATCAAACCGCCATCACCGGCAAATGGCATCTGGGCGAATTTGAAAAAGCGTATCAGCCCAATGCCCGTGGCTTTGATCAGCAATATGGCTTCTATTTTGGCAATATCGATTACTTCACCCACGAGCGTAACAAACAACCCGATTGGTACCGCAATGGTATCGCACTGAAAGAAGAAGGTTACAGCACACACCTGATCGCAAAAGAAGCCTGCCGGATTATCGAAACATCTTCCAGGGCAAAACCCTTTTTTCTGTATGTGCCCTTTAATGGAATTCATGCACCTTACCAGGCTCCGGAAAAATACCTTGCACCATACGCTACGCTAAGCGGTAACAGGCAAAAACTGGCCGGCATGCTGGCCGCCGTTGACGAAGCCATCGGGGAAATTGTTTCTTCCATAGACAAAGCCGGTATCCGCGAAAACACATTGATTGTTTTCCTGAGCGATAATGGCGCACCACCACCCGGAATCAATTTGCCGCTGCGCGATTTTAAAGCTAGTATCTATGAAGGCGGAATAAGAGGAGCCAGTTTTGTAAACTGGCCCGGTCATGTACCCAAGGCCAAGCGCATAACTGAACCCATGCACGTCATCGACTGGTATCCTACACTTGTAAAGCTGGCAGGCGCTACCCTCGCGCAAACATTACCTCTTGATGGATTGGATATCTGGCCAATGATCACAGCATCAGCCCCCTCACCGCACGATGCTATTCTATCCGTATCTACACATGGCCCCAAAGAGGCAGCCATCCGTATGGGTAACTGGAAACTGATTGCATTGGGAGCAGATGATAATGGACCTAACGAAAAACCCGCGCCAAAAATGTTAGCTAAATATGGCACGCTCTCGCTCTACAATCTTGCCGAAGATCCCGGTGAAACCCAAAACCTCGCTTCGCAATATCCAGACAGGGTAGCCGCTATGAAACGCAAACTTTCTGACCTCTTGAGAGGAGCCGTACCAACAGGCGCCGCTGCTGTTAGCGCAGAAAAAGATCCCACAGATCAATAAGTATCAGATCAAAATATACAAGATACCTCAGAAAAACACACTAGTGGCTTTCTGCGCAAGACCGTTGCAAGGGGCGGCCATTGATGCGTAGTAAGAATTGTGTTTGTTTTTGTAATAATTAGGGAGCAGTCTGCTATCGCTTGTTTAAAAGACCGATGGCACCCGGTAATAAATACCTGACAACCCTTGCAGGTTCGGGTTTCCTTGATTAATATCGTATTACTATTTATTTGCTTTTGTTACCTCCCCCGGGTAATTGCCAGGCAATCATGAAATTTCAACATCCGATAACTGTACTGCTATGAAAAACCTTTTTATCGCGTTGGCCTGCCTGCTGATGCAAACTGCGTCGGCGCAAAACTTTCCCAATATTTATCGGGATGTGCTAGTTCTACGGGAAAAGATGAGTGATGGCTATTTTCGAACAGACTCAGAATCTGAGAAAACGTATTTTTCTATTCTATTAAAATATTTCGCTCCCGGCAAAAGTCACACATCGCTTGAAACAAAAGCGTTGATCAAAAACAGCGGCAACCCCTTTGGTATAGATGAGATGATACCGCTTGTATCAATGCTCAAATATGACAGCCTGAGAGACCCGGTAGCTGAGCAGGTGTTTTCTGCGGGTAAAGAACTGGCTGTTTCGGCCGGTCCGGGTGCTGGTGCCCCTGTTATTGCCAGTGCCATTACCAGCCTCGTTATTAAAAGGGCCAAACAGGAATTAACAGTTGTCTTTTTTAATAAACTCAGAGATGAGCTCGAGAAACAGGGTGGTCTGAAAATTCTTTTTCCAAAAACAGCCGGTCTTATCAGTAATATAGAAACCTATCTCTATGCCAGTTTTCTGAACACATTACGCGCCGCTTTTGCCGAAGACATCACCGCCCTGCTTACTTCGGTACCTGCCTATTTACGATCAGACACTGTTTCTGCCCTGATCCTGAAAGAGCCCTCGCGCCATGGCCTCTGGTTATCTATTCCGGTGTTGGATGGTTTTGCGAATCTGTTGAATGGCGAATCTCTGGCCGATGCGATACAACGCTTACGCCCCCAGCAGCCGGCCATCCAGGCAGGTGAATATAAAAACGTGTACAATACCATGGAACTCGTATGCCAGCTATCAGAAGCCCTGCGCGATGAAAGCGGTTTAACCAACTGGATCAGCCTGGATGCGTTTTCTAAAAAAATTATTGATGACCCGGTTAGCACCAGCCTCTTCTATGGTCTCCTGTATGAAAAAATCCGTTCGTACTCCTTTACCAAAAAAGATGGTGCCGAATTTAAACTGACAGCCGTGATAAGCAATACGCAGGAAAAAATCGATGCCCTCAATAACACCATCAAAGTTTTTCTGCAGGGATACAACCAGGCCGCTGCCGCACTGGGCAACTTACAAACCATCAGCAAACTGGTTGATGGCGCATCTTACCAAATCGTTATCAGCGTTATTAATAAAATCAGCAGTACTACCAAAAACAGCTGTACACAGATTAACCGGCTGATCCGGCTCTTTGACAATACCTATGCGGCAAAAACAGATTCTTTATTCAACAACGTATCTACCCTAACCGCATTGGTAGGTAACCTGTACGAAAAACAATATGCCGCCGCGGTAATGAACTCGGCTATATTACTGAACCGTTATTTGCCAGAACAACCCACTACAAAGCAACTGATCAGGTACGGTTCTTTTGCCGCTTCTCTGGTTGAATCAAAAAATGCAGAAGATATCAGCGCCGCTCTGGATGCGGCCATTTTACCTACCGGTAGTTCTTCTATTAAACAACATACCAGCTGGAGCGTATCCGTTAATTCGTATATCGGTGCCAATTGGTATACAGAAAAGTACAAAAGCACCACCCTCACCAACAAAGAAATCAGTTTCCCCACTTTTGGCATGAGCCTGCCGGTTGGAATAGCTTTTAACAAAGGTCTTCGTGATACCAAAATCGGAAAAGTTGTTGGTTCTGTTTCTCTCTTTGCCTCCGTCATAGACCTCGGTGCCGTAGCCAGTTACCAGCTAAGCACCCCCGATAGTGTTACGAGTAAACAGCTACCTGATTTTACCTGGCAAAACCTGCTGGCTCCGGGTGGTTTTATCGTGTTGGGCAGATTATTCAATACACCGCTATCGCTGGGCATAGGTGCGCAGAAAGGGCCCACTTTGCGCAGTATCAGTTACAAATCCGGCAGCACCACGGTAGATCTTTCTGATAAACTCAGCTGGCGATACGGCGTTTTTCTGGCAGTAGATATTCCGTTTTTTAACCTGTTCTCGAAACCTTATATAAAAAATAACCAACCATAAAAAATCTCTGTGATCCTCTGTTCCTCTGTGTGCTCTGTGTTGAAAAAAGGTGCTACGGAATGACTGAAATAGTATGGTGTGTTCTTCAACACAGACCTGCCTGCCGGTAGGCAGGGCGCACCGAGATAAGCAGTTTCACAGAGAAAACAGCCGCTTTCAATAGATGACGCCGGTTTCATTATTGTTTGTTTGATATTCAATATTCATCTGTTCTATGGTTTTCCGTTCGGTGTTCGACATTCCTTATTCGATATTCGATATTCGGTGTTCCCTTTTTTGCTCTCCGTTCATCTGTTCCTTGTTCCTCTGTTCATCTGTTCTAAGATTTACTTCGGCGTTCGATATTTCCCGCCCCGGCGGAATTCTCCGTTCATCTGTTCAACACCATCTCTAACCAGATTTTCATCTGCTCCGGCCACTGCACTTTCTCTTCCGGGTTCTGCATCCCAAACCCATGCCCGCCTTTATCAAACAATAATAGTTTGGCTTCTACTTTCTGATCACGCAGTGCTTTGTAATAAATCAGCGCGTTCTGCACCGGTACTACCTTATCATCATTGGCATGTACAATAAAAGCCGGGGGCGAAACGCTGTTTACCTGCTGCTCATTGCTGTAATAACGGATCTGGGTTTCGGTAGGCGTTTTACCCAACAGATTATCGCGTGAGCCGCGGTGACCAATATCCGTCATGCTGATAACCGGATACAGCAATACCTGGAAATCGGGCCGCAGCGATACGGTTTGTTCCATCGGAATTTTTACATCTGCATAATGGGTGGCCAGGCTGGCTGCCAGGTGAGCGCCGGCAGAAAAACCCATCACGCCAATCTTGCCTGCATGTATGCCCCATGCTGCCGCATTGGTTCTGGCCAGGTACATGGCCCGTTGTACATCCTGCAGTGGTGCAATGGTTTTATCGGGTTGGTTGGCATCGTTGGGCATACGGTATTTCAGTACCAGTGCATTGATACCAATGCTGTTCAGGTATCGGGCCACATCGGTTCCCTCATGTCCGGCCGCAGCAATCGAGTAACCGCCGCCCGGACAAATGATCACACAGGGCCTCTTCACTCCATCTTCTTTTACCCTGAAATACCGGTAAGCCGGTTCCGAAATATTACGGACGATGAGAATGCCCTTATCAATTACCGTATCCGACTCTCTGTTTATAACGGTTTTTTGGTTGGGGATGGTTTTGTATAAAGGCTGGTATTGCGCGGTAAGCGTGGCTGTTGTAAGCAGGAGGGATAACAGCAGGGGGAAATATTTTGGCATAGCTGGTTGGTTTAACGGCTTGTTGAAATATGCCCTGTTAAATTAAACCATCCCGGGCAAACCTGTATGGATTTATGCTGTGGACGATACTTTTTACTATTGGCGAAAGAGTGCCTGTTATATAGACCTAGGTATTTTCTGCTCATCCCCATCTGAATGGCACTTCCGTTAGCTGACAGACCAACTAAAAACCATTCAAAACAACAGAACACAGAGCCGGTCTAAAACAGATACCCATAAATCTCATTTCTAAAAATATAGTTTAGCCAAACCACATCATTATTACTCATGATGGCGAATATCTGGTATTGATTATTGCCCAGCAGTGCATCTTTTTTATACTGTAAAGCATATAGTATACCGCCATTGGTTGATCTCGCCTCACTGAGATAAAACTGTATGGGTTCGCCGCCCGGTTTTAATACAATATTCGCCTCCTCCGCTACCTGTACAGCCAATTGATACGCGGTCTGTTTGGCATCATGTTCGTTGTAGCTTTTCTCTAACGGAACCATTAGCTGGTACGTTCCCAGTTTGTCTTTTCTGTGTATAACCTGTCCCGCCGATTTGGGATGTAACACATAGAGTTCCGTTGGGATCATTGACCCGTTTTTATTTACATCCCAGACTGCACCTGGTTTGTAAAGATCTCTGTAATCCTGATGATTGGCATAAGCGAGCATACTTTTCCGCATCACTTCTTTAATATTGTCGATCCTGAAATCTTTTACCGGTTTTGCACCCGTCCAGGTAATATAACTGTTGTTGTTTTCAATGGTATAATAAAGATCATGATGGGGAACAAATCCTATTTCGGGAAAAATGGCTGCATTCTCTTTACCTGGAATTCTGATATATAAGTACTCTTTTTTATTCTGCCAGATACTGAATAAATAATACGCTTTTAACTTATTCAAATCCTGTTTGGGCATAGTTGTAATACCGCTGGGCCACAAATTCGCGTTCTCGATTCTTAAAAAGATCAAAGAATCTGCCTGGAACATTTTCTTCATTCTCGCTTCTTTCACCTGCCATTCCGGATAATAGATTTGAAAGGTTTGTGTATAATACGGAACCAGTTGATGTAACTGAACCGGGTATTGGGTGTACGCATTAATTTTTTTTGTCTGATTACTGGTATCAGCTGAAGATTGAATTTTATCGAAGCTTGTATTGAATCCAACTCCATAATGAGAAACTGTTAGCGAAAATGGTTTTTTAAACCTGTACACCTCGGCCAGGTGTGCATTGTGTTCCGGTTCAAACGTCAATACTTTGTAGGTATCCATTAATTCTCTTACATGAAAGCCATTGAGACTTTGAATCACTTTCTCTTCTTCTTCACTGATGCCGTCTTGTAACCATGCCGGCAGGTTTTCTTTTTCTAATTTATTCAGCATCTTTTTGGCCGCACCGTAGGTGAATCTATATCCATCCTCTAAGTGTTTCAGATACAACTCTCTTGTTGCCTTATCCTTTATCATGGGGGCATCCAGAACAACAGACCTGGAATTTAAAATCCGATAGTATTGATAACCATTATTGTATTGATTATACACGTCAGTATTTGCATAGCTATCTATACTAAAACAAAGAATACTACTTAAAAAAAACGCGCAAGAAAAAATTCTGGTAGTCATATTCGATTCATTAATCGGTAAAAATAAGCTCCCGTTAAGTTGTAGGGAATACCGTGTGCAGGGTATAATAGGGTAAGAAAGCGCGTAGTTGCTAGAGGGGTTTGTCTGGGATTATTTTGATATCCTGCAGTACAAGCCACAATTTCATTGGTGCGTCAGTTATGTTACATTATGCTGAATTCGGCGAATCATACCAAACTCTTAAAGGCTCATCGGGAGGATAAGACAGTAATTTTAGAATAATGATGAAAAAACACCATTTTTTCGACATTACTTTCCTTTGATGTCGATTTGTTTATCATCAACGCGTGTTTATGTTGAAAAATAAACATAATTTCAACATGAAGCATATTTCATATTGAGTTACTCAACATCATTAAAATAACATGATGGAAATAACCAAAAAACTCACCATCAATGGCATACGAAAGGATATTACCCTATAATGATCTGCCTGATTTACCCCCGGCGGGTTTTGTTGAATCCAATGAAATATTTAAGCATCTTGTTAAAGCTGCCAGGCATTTGGGTCAATTAAGCGGACTTTGTGCATCCTTGCCAGATCCGCAATTGCTTATCAATACGATCGTACTCCAGGAAAGCAAGAACAGTTCGGCGATTGAGAACATTATACGCCTGACTTACAAAAAAGCCAATTTCCTGCTAATCGCAGGAAATTGGCTTAAAAAATGGTAATAATTATGAGTTCTACTTACTTATAGTGGAATCGTTCTTTCCTCCAGCTACGGATCAAAGAGTCCAACGTTTTTGAATGATAGAATTCATGGCATGAACGAATGATCGGCTTTCCCTGTGCATAATCAGCATGTTGTGGTGGCCGTATATTTCTCGCGAATTCCTTCGCAAGTGCTGTTAAGGTGTCACGCTTTCCGAGTCCATAAGATTCGAGTACCATATCCATCGCAAGTGCAAACGATGCATCTTTGTTAATCCCTGATTTTGTGCCGCCAAATCCTTCATACATACATGAACTCATCGCAGCAATCCGGATTGAATTTTCTGCATCGCGTTTTGAAACCCATTCTTTTCTTGCACACGAACTGAGCATTACGCAAATAAGCATGAATACTGGAAGATTTATTTTCTGTTCCATAGTACTAAGGTAATTTCCATAATCTAATATACTCAACTCCTCCGTCTGCATTGTAATATTCTGTAGTGTGCAGACCTTTGGCGTCTATAGGACAGTTCGTTCCGTTATAGTACGTGGCATGACCAGTCGCTCCGAATTTGCTGTTGCTCGATGCCCTTAGAGAATAAATTCCCTGATTCCCTTGCAGGTAGCTATCAAAATTCTGTCCATTCGTACCCCCTTGTGCCTTCGTAACTGTGATCACATTCGGTCCTGAAGTTCCGAACGTTTTATTCATCCAGTCACCGATAGCGGCGGCAGAAAGAAAATAATATTTACCGTCTGATCCAAGGAATGTTTTGTTGGGGATATTAGGGATCGTTACTCCTGAATAGTTGAGTGCACGTGAAACACGCAACGCGCAGGCATTTCCGTTTTTGATACTGTCACTCATGTAAATAGATAAAGGCATACCTCCCACCAAGCGGTAAACATCTCCTGCCGGCATATCATGGCCATTTGTCGTCGGATAATTTGCTACGAAATTATTATAGGTCGGTAATGGCTGCGGAGGATATGTCGTGTTTTGATCATCCCACCAGTCAACTTCCGGATCAAAATCGCTTGCATAGGGGTTAAATTCATCATTTATTTGATTGCTGCCTGACCCTGCTCCTCCGCCACTGCCAATGTTTTGCGCTGTTGTCCACCAAGTCTGCCATGGATCATTATAATATCCATATTGATATGGATCATTCCACGGCCAGCCTGTACCGAACTGCCACCAGTTGTACCCACTACCGCCATTTCCTCCCGGACCTGGATCTAAGCCTTGTACACCTCCACTACCTCCTCCTCCATAACAGTCTATTTGCATGTCGAGCACTACAGCTACCAACTGATATTCCGGTGGGCCGTACATATATGAATACATGATCTGTTCATAATACAAAGTCATTGTTATGTTAATCACGCAGTAATCATAATTCATTCTGGGTTTACTGCTTTGGCTAACCTGTGAGCTTATATTATATTCCATTCTTGCGTTCCGGATCACCGTACCGGAAATCAGAATAGTATTCTTGTTATTTATATTTTTTTCAAAAACGCCGAACACCGCTTCAACATTTGTGAGGTTTTGTCTCACAGTATCATTAGTAGGTCTTATCCTGTCTAAGGAATCTCTGTTGTACAACCGATAGGAGTAATTGCTGTCATTATATTTGGTAGCGACGATATAGGATTTTATGCTTTCGTCTGTTTGGGATTGAAGAGGGATTAAGAAAACGCCCTTACTTGTGTCCTCTAGGGTCAACTTATTATGTAGAGAGCAACTGTTGTACCCATGTTGTACCAAAAGAAAAAAGCTTCCAAGCTAATCGCTTGAAAGCCTTGTCTAGTCTGTGGTGTGGGCCGGGATCGAACCGGCGACACAAGGATTTTCAGTCCTTTGCTCTACCGACTGAGCTACCGCACCTTTTAGTCGGGAGTTAGAAGTTAAGCGTCTGGAGTTCAGCTTACTTACTTTAACCCTGGTTCTGCTTGAGGCTTATTGTTAGGCTTTCGCCCTGCAACAATCCTCATACAGGGCTGCAAATATAGGGTGGCAGGCTTATATTCAGAAATTATCCACAAAAAAAATTAACCCGCCCCAACATCGCTGCGCTCGTCTCCCCTCCCTACCGGGTAGGGAGGGGCCGGGGGAGGGTTAAAACTCACAATTATTCGGTGTCCGCGCAAAAGCGATCACATCGCGGATATTGGTCATACCGGTCACAAACAATACCATCCGCTCAAAACCCAGTCCAAAACCAGCATGCGGCACGGTTCCAAAACGGCGGGTATCCAGGTACCAGCTCAGTTCTTCGGCCGGGATATGCATTTCTTTCATGCGCTGCTCCAGTTTGTCCAGTCGCTCTTCCCGCTGCGATCCACCTACAATTTCACCAATACCGGGTGCCAGAATATCCATGGCAGCTACAGTTTTGCCGTCATCGTTCTGGCGCATATAAAAGGCCTTGATCTCTTTCGGATAATTGGTCAGGATCACCGGTTTTTTGAAATGTTTCTCTACCAGGTAACGCTCATGTTCACTCTGCAGGTCCACACCCCAGCCCTCTACCAGGTACTGGAATTTCTTTTTCTTATTATGATTACTCTCTTTCAAAATCTCAATGGCTTCTGTATAAGTAAGCCGCTGAAACTCGTTGTTCAGTACAAACTCCAGTTTCTCTATCAGTCCCAACTCACTGCGTTTATCCTGCGGTAATTGCTTTTCTTCTTCGGCCAGTCGCTGCGCCAGAAATTCCAGGTCTTCGCGGTTATGATCCATCACATACTGTATCAGGTATTTGATGAACTCTTCCGCCAGGTTCATATTATCTTCCAGGTCGTTGAACGCCACTTCGGGTTCAATCATCCAGAACTCGGCCAGGTGGCGGGTGGTATTGGAATTCTCTGCCCGGAACGTAGGACCGAAGGTATAAATATCACTGAAAGCCATGGCGCCCAGCTCGCCTTCCAGCTGACCGCTAACGGTAAGGTTGGCGCTTTTGCCAAAAAAGTCTTCCTTAAAATTCACCGTACCATCTTCGCTGCGCGGAGGGTTATCCATGGGCAATGTGGTTACCCGGAACATCTCACCCGCACCTTCTGCATCGCTGGCGGTAATGATGGGTGTATGCAGGTACACAAAACCTTTCTGGTTAAAGAACTGGTGCACCGCAAACGCCAGCGAATGGCGCACACGAAATACCGATCCGAAGGTATTGGTACGGAAACGCAGATGCGCTTTCTCGCGCAAAAATTCCAGGCTGTGTTTTTTGGGTTGGAGGGGATATTTCTCCGCATCACTATCGCCCAGTATCTCAATGCTGGCCGCTTTCACTTCAATTCTTTGTCCCTTACCCACTGATTCTACCACTTTACCCACCACTTTTACCGAAGCGCCGGTAGTAAGGCGTTTCAGCAGGTTTTCTTCAAATTCGCCCAATGTGGCCACTACCTGCAGGTTATCATTGGTACTGCCATCATTTACCGCAATAAACTGGTTGTTACGGAAGGTACGTACCCAACCCATAATGGTTACTTCCTGTTCTGCTGCGCCGGTTGCCAGCAGTTGTTTGATCTTAACTCTCTTGTTAAACATGTCTTACGTCAATGAGTGAATGAGTGAATGAGTGAATGAGCGGATGAGTGAATGTCATCTCTCTATTGCTGAATGTGGGGGCTGGCCGGCTTACAAAGCGGAAATGGTAATCCGCTAATCCGTAATCCGCCAATCCGCCAATTTTTCGAATGGCAAAGATAACCAAACAAGCCTCCAAACAGCATTTTAACAGCCTTCCACCCTTAAAATCAGGAAAATATTGCTTGTTTTCCGAAAAACTGGCTTAACATTGCACTGGAAACCAAACCGGTTCGGTCTTCACTTAGCTCTCGACACAACCTGTTTACTCTCTTTCCGCTCAAAACAAATCACAACCCGATCTGAGTTCCAAAGTTCCTTAGACTGGATTTAACCCTTGACAAATTGAAATTCCCCTATTAACAGATTTTATTTCTATGTACGACATTTTGCAATTAAATGACATGCTCCTGCCTGAGTTGCTGGATATTGCTGAGCAACTGAGCATCAGCGGAGCGAAAAAGCTTGACAAACAGGGTCTTATCTACAAAATACTGGATAGCCAGGCATTACAGGCCAGCGAAACCAAAGAAGATCCCAAGAAAAAGAATGCCCGCCCCCGCAAACCCGTTACGGTAAAAACCACCAACGGTACCGAAGAAGCAGAAGTAATGCAGGAAGCCCCTGCACCAGCAGCACCGGTTGAAAAAGCTGCTACTAAAAAAGCACCGGTTCGCAAAGGAAAAACCGATAACCGTCCCCAACCGGTAGATGCCGATGGCGGACAACCACAGGGCAACCAGGAAACCGCTCCCGAAACAACTGTTTCCGGCGAAGTTACCCAGCCCGGTGAAAACGGTACCGCATCCGATGCGCCCCAGCACCAATACCCTGCCAAACAACAACAACGCAAAGAACCCGCTTTCAATATTGAATTTGAGGGTGTTATCCTCGGAGAAGGTGTGTTGGAAATGATGCCCGATGGCTATGGTTTCTTACGCTCTTCCGATTATAATTATTTGTCTTCACCGGATGATGTATATGTATCTCCCTCACAGATCAAACTCTTTGGTTTAAAAACCGGGGATACCGTACACGGAGCCGTTCGCCCGCCCAAAGAAGGTGAAAAATATTTCGCTTTATTAAAAGTAGACAGCATCAACGGTAAACGTCCGGATGAAGTACGCGACCGTGTACCATTCGATTACCTGACCCCACTGTTCCCTTTCGAAAAACTGAACCTGTTCACTACTTCCAATAACTACAGTACCCGTATCATGGACATTTTTACCCCTATTGGTAAAGGCCAGCGTGGACTGATTGTGGCGCAACCCAAAGTGGGTAAAACCATGTTGCTGAAAGAAGTGGCCAACGCCATTGCAGCCAACCACCCGGAATGTTACCTGATGGTAGTGCTGATCGATGAACGTCCGGAAGAGGTAACCGATATGGAACGCAGCGTTCGCGCAGAAGTGATCGCTTCTACATTTGATGAGCCCGCAGAAAAACACGTAAAGGTTTCGGCCATCGCCCTGCAAAAAGCCAAACGTTTGGTTGAGTGCGGACACGATGTGGTGATCCTGCTCGATTCCATTACCCGTCTGGCCCGTGCCCACAATACCGTGGCGCCAGCTTCCGGTAAAGTATTATCCGGTGGTGTGGAAGCTAACGCCATGCAGAAACCCAAACAGTTCTTTGGTGCTGCCCGTAAAATTGAACACGGTGGTTCCTTAACCATCCTCGCTACCGCACTGATCGAAACAGGAAGTAAAATGGACGAAGTGATCTTTGAAGAATTCAAAGGTACCGGTAACATGGAACTGCTGCTCGATCGCCGCCTGGCCAACAAACGCATTTTCCCTGCCATCGATCTTACCGGCTCTTCTACCCGCCGCGACGATCTGCTGCTCGACAAGGAAGTATTACAGCGCATGAATATCCTCCGTCTTTTCATCAACGATATGAATACAGAAGAATCGATGAGCGAATTGCTGAAGCGTATGCGCGGAACCAAAGACAACGAAGAATTCCTGATGTCGATGAACCGATAACAGCG
>SCVK01000393.1 GCA_004297075.1 Chitinophagaceae bacterium | reverse complement strand
ATGCTCTGGCTCAGCAGCATCACCTGCTCCTGGTACACCGTAATACCGTAAGTGTCTTCGAGGTATTCCTTCATATCCTCCAGGTCGTAACTGATGGCTTCGCGGCCATGTTTACGGTCGATGAATTTGGGGATATAGGCAATAGGGCCGGGGCGGTACAGGGCGTTCATCGCAATCAGGTCATCAAACTTATCCGGTTTCAGCTCGCGCAGGTATTTCTGCATACCCACACTTTCAAACTGGAAAGTGGCATTGGTTTCGCCCTTCTGGTATAACTGGAAAGTTTTTTCATCATCCAGTGCAATCGTGTCCAGGTCTATCTCTACACCGTGGTTCTGTTTGATCAGTTCGAGTGCGGTCTTTAAAATAGAAAGGGTTTTCAGCCCCAGAAAGTCCATCTTGATAACACCGGCATCTTCGATCACACTTCCCTCGATCTGTGTTACCCAGAGATCAGAGTCTTTGGAAACCGCCACCGGCAGCAGGTCTGTCAGGTCTTTGGGTGCAATGATGATACCCGCCGCGTGAATACCGGTATTACGCACCGAACCTTCCAGCCTTTCTGCTTCGTGTAACACCTGCGCGCGGATATCGTTTCCGTTATAGATCTCGCGGATCTTTTTTACGTTATCTATATCTTCCTGCTGGTAAGCTTCTTTTTCTTCGAGAGATTTTTCGCCTTCTTTAATGGTTAATGGGGCATGTAATACCCGGCGCAGTTCCGTACCCGGTTTATCGGGCACCAGTTTGGCCAGCATATTACTTTCGGCCAATGGCAGATCCAGCACACGGGCCACATCTTTGATACTCATTTTGGCGGCCATGGTACCGTAGGTAATGATCTGCGCCACCTGGTTTTTGCCGTATTTATCAACTACATAATCGATCACTTTCTGCCGGCCTTCATCATCGAAGTCCGTATCAATATCGGGCATGCTCTTACGATCCGGGTTCAGGAAACGCTCAAACAGCAAGTTGTATTTAATGGGGTCGATATTGGTGATGCCGATACAATACGCCACCACACTGCCCGCGGCCGATCCACGTCCCGGGCCCACAAACACTCCCATATCTCTTCCGGCCTTGATAAAATCGCTCACAATCAGGAAGTACCCCGCAAAACCCATGGTTTTGATGGTGAACAGTTCAAAGTCGATCCGCTCCTGTATCGCAGGTGTAAGGTCATTATACCGCATTTTGGCCCCCTCGCGGGTGAGGTGTTGCAGAAACTCCCACTGGTTCAGGTTGGCATCTGCATGTACCTGGAACTCTTTAGGAATGGGGAAGGCGGGGAGTAGGATATCTTTTTTCAGGTTCAGGATCTCCACCTTATCCACCACCGCCTGTGTATTCTCGAGCGATTCAGGAATATCGCTGAACAGTTTCGACATTTCTTCCGTGGTCTTGAAATAAAACTGGTCGTTCGGGAATTTGAAACGCCGGTTTTTGATTTGTACCTCATCATTTACAAAATCATCAAAACCCGGTGTACTCTGCTTTTCGCCGGTATTGATGCAGAGCAGGATATCGTGCGCATTGGAATCGTCGCGGTCTACGTAGTGACTGTCATTGGTGGCAATCACCGGCACTTTGTATTTCTTCGAGAACCGGATCAGGGTATCGTTGATCAGTTCCTGCTCTTTGATATTGTGACGCTGCAGTTCAATATAATAATCCTCGCCAAACATATCCAGCCACCACTTGAATTCTTTTTCAGCAGCCGCTTCGCCATCGTGTAAAATGGTTTGGGGCACGTAGGCACCAATACAGCAGGTGGTGGCGATCAATCCTTCGTGGTATTTTTCTATCAGTTCCTTGTCGATCCGCGGGTATTTACTATACATCCCTTCAATAAAACCCAGCGATGTGAGTTTAACGAGATTCTGGTAACCGATCTTGTTTTTGGCTAGCAATACCTGGTGGTAACGTTCGTCTTTGAGTTCTTTGGTAAAGGTTTTGATATGGCGGTCTTTTACCACGTAAAACTCGCAGCCCACAATTGGTTTTACTGTTGGTTCAAGGATATCTTTTCCATTGACATCTTTTCCTACCACTTTGGTGTTCTTCCATGCCTGGCTCACAAAATTGAAGGCACCGAACATATTACCGTGATCTGTGATGGCCAATGCCGGCATCCCATCTTTCATGGCTTTTTTATACAGGTTATCGATTGGTGCGGCCCCATCGAGTAACGAGTATTGGGTATGAACGTGCAGGTGAGAGAACTGGGGCATGGGAGAGTCGGGAGTTTGGAGTTAGGAGTCTGGAGTTTTAGGATTCCGGACAAGGAGCAAATATCGTTCATAAGACGGCTGGAAGGAAGGGCGATTTTTCCACAAATGAGCGGTTGTGAACTGGCAGGCGAGGTAGCTAACTTATCCACATCTGCGGAATGCGGTAAAGAAAATGCAAAAGTTATTCCCCCTTTTCCATTTTACGGCTGCGGCAATTAACTTGCGGATGTGAGTCATCTGAAAAAAATACAGCATATATGCTTGCCTTTACTGGCTATACTGATCTTATTGGGCTGTAGTTCGGTGCGTAAGATCAGTACCAAAGACAGTGCATCCGGTGCCACTGCTCCCAAAAAGATCAAGTCAACCGCCAGAAGGGAGTTCATTAACGGGATAGAAGTAACGCCGGGGTACCTGGTTACTTCCTCGCAGAAAACGGGAACGGGCAATGCAAAAAAAGGCGGGAATGGGAAAGACCAGACCGTAACCTATGGCAAAGCAGATAACCGGTTGATGTCGTTCGGTATCGAGAATGCCAATATGCTGCAGCTGAAATACGCCATTGCCACTGATGCGTCTGTAGAAAAACTCACCAATATTCCTTTGCTCGAAGTGATCGATAAATGGTGGGGCACCAAATACTGTATGGGCGGCAGTACCGATAACTGTATTGACTGTTCAGCTTTTACCCAGGTTATCATGCGCGATGTGTACCAGTTATCCTTACCCAGAACTTCACAGGAACAATACAATATTGCCGAAAAAATAGAACTGGAAGACCTCCGCGAAGGCGACCTCGTTTTCTTCAACACCAGCGGAAGGGATATTTCACATGTAGGTGTTTACCTGCTCAACAACAAATTCGTTCACGCATCCACGAGTGGCGGAGTGATGATCAGTGACTTGAATGAAAAGTACTGGCAGCCGAGGTTTCGGGGAGCTGGAAGAGTAACAAAATAATTAATAATTAAAAATTAACGTGTTGTGCTATTGAAAACTCAGAGCATGTTTGATCTGAGCCAGTTTTCTTCCATTTAAATAATTTATCCAGTGCAGGATTGACATTGAGGACAGTTTCGATGTCAATCTTGCCA
>SCVK01000392.1 GCA_004297075.1 Chitinophagaceae bacterium | reverse complement strand
CTGCCATTTCTTTTCCTTGCTTTTTTTCAGGTTCACTTCTGCGAGAGAAACCTGTTTGGCTACGAGTACTTTGGTAAGATCATTAAGTTGTTTCACCTTATCCGAAAAATCACCATCCAGCTGTTGCCGGATCTGCTGCATATCGTTGAGTACATCATCTATTTCAGCGGGGATAATGGTATTCAATACTTCTTTTAATCGTTTGGCAATGGTAGGCGATTTGCCATTGGTAGAGATGGCGATCTTCAGATTACCCTTCTGCACTATTGAGCCAAGATAAAAATCGCAGAGGGCGGGTTTGTCGGCCACATTTACCAGGATCCCTTTGGCTTTGGCATCCATCCGGATCGCTTCACTGAGCGGAATATCATTCACCGCTACAACCAGTATATCCATTCCGGCAAGATCTGCCGCCACATAGGATCTCTCTTCAATGCTGACGGCCGGAAAACGCGCAGCTAATTGACGGATTCTTTTATCTACCGCAATCGCTACGATGCAAATACGGGTTCGGGGTGCATTATGTAGCAATGCCTGTAGTTTTTCAACAGCCACATTACCTCCCCCCACCAGCAATACCGACAATGTTTCCAGTTTCAGAAAAACAGGAAACAATGTATTCTCAGATTCGGGTATTACTGCAGGTTCAATTGGTAACGACATAGTATTGATTAGAATAGCACAGGATCTGTTTTATCGAACAGCGTAAAATATATTATTTCTACTAAATCAGTAGACTTTTAAAATAGAATTTTTCTCCAGTCTTTGACAACCTGGGCTTCTGCTGCCTAACCCAGTCCTGTCATAAAAAACAACCAACCTATCTGTTTCTGAAACAGGCAGTCCGTTTCCACAGCCATTGCCGAAAGCGATTGGCCTGGGGAAGCAAAGACATAGTTGCAGACCCATCTTCCCCCTGAATCGCAGTAACAAATATCACACCCACTGTTTACGAAGAGCGAAATCGCCAAAGCTTTCTGCAGGATTTCGTTCGGCTGCATAGGCTTCGAACAGGCTGTTCAAAGAAGCCAGAATTTCTTCTTCCCCGATATTTTCTTTGTAGATCTTATTCAATCGCTGCCCTACCCTGTCGCCGCCCAGTTGCAGATTATACTTACCGGGAGCCGTTCCCACAAATCCGATCTCGGCTGCATAAGAACGGGCACAGCCGTTGGGGCAACCCGTCATACGGATAATGATCTCTTCTTTCTGCAAAGCGTGTTGCAACAACAGTCCCTCGATTTTATCGAGCAGAGAAGGTAAATACCGCTGCGCCTCGGCCAATGCCAATGGACAGGTAGGTAAAGACACACAGGCCATGGAATTCAGCCTGATGGCGGAACTGTTTTCAGTACGCTGTTTTATGCCATATTGATCCAAAATATTGTCGATAACTGTTTTATCCGCTTCGCTTACATCACTGATGATCACATTCTGGTTACAGGTAAAACGGAAATTAGCTTTGCCGGTATGAGCCACCGCCAGCAGGGCAGATTTTAATGGTAAACTTTCCTCATCCAGGATCCGACCATTCTCTACAAAAGCGGTGTAATACCAGCGACCTTCCTCATTTTTAAACCAGCCAAAATGATCTTTGCGGCTGGTAAATGGCGTAGGGCGAATGGGCTCGAGAACAAAACCAGTGCGCCGTTCCAGTTCCGCTTTAAACCAGTCTACGCCCAGCCTGTCTACTGTGTATTTTAAACGGGCCAGTTTGCGGTCGCTGCGGTTGCCATAGTCGCGTTGTATGGTGGCAATTTCATACACCGCTTTGAGTGTTTTTTCTTCACTATCAGCAAAACCGATCAGTGTTGCCAACCGCGGATAGGTTTCCGGATTACCGTGAGTACTTGATAATCCACCCCCAATCGCTATATTAAATCCTTTCAATTGTTGATCTTCAATTACGGCGATCAACCCGATATCATTGGCAAACACATCCACGTCATTATTGGGTGGTATGGCAATGGCGATCTTGAATTTCCGCGGCAGGTACCGATCCTGGTACAAAGGATCTTCTTCCTCTTTTTTATCCAGCAGGGGTTCTTCATCCAGCCATATTTCGTAATAGGCTTTTGTTTTGGGCATCAGCAACTGGCTGATCTTATCTGCATACGTAAACACCTCTGCATGTAGCGGTGATTCTTTGGGATGCGAACTGCATAATACATTCCGGTTAATATCCCCGCAGGTAGCTATCGAATCCAGTTTGGCCTCGCTGAAAGATCGGATGCTGGGTTTGATCTTTGATTTGATGATTCCATGCAACTGCAGCGTCTGTCTTGAGGTGATTTTGATTACGCCTGTCGAGTTTTCTCCGGCCACATCATGTACAGCGATCCACTGTTCCGGTGTTAAAAAACCACCGGGTAAACGAAGACGTATCATAAATGAGTAGAGCCGTTCCAGTTTTTTGGCGGCACGCTCTTCCCTACGATCACGATCGTCCTGCTGGTACATGCCATGAAATTTGATCACGGCCTGGTCATCTTCCCTGATTGCACCGGTGATCTCGTCCTGCAGGCTGTCCCGCAAAGTACCCCGCAAATGATCACTTGCTTCCTTGATTTTTTCTATCGCTGATTTTTCTGACATATTTTTCTGTTTCTACTTAATACACATCCTTTGAATACCTTCCCTCTTCTTTCATTTTCTCAAAAAAGCTAGCGGCTTCCTGTGCAGACAGATGACCGTATTGTGCAATCACCTCCTGCAATACCTTTTCTACTGCTTCACTCATCGGCGATTTTTCGCCGCAAACATATATATGCGCCCCTTTGGTAATCCAGGCATATACGTCTTTTCCGTGTGCCCTTAGTTTATCCTGCACCTGAAAAGGTTGTGGCTGGTTTTTGGAGAAAGCGAGTGAAATACCGTTTAACACACCTGTCTGGTACCAATCCTGCAATTCCGTCTGATACAGGAAATCGGTGGTAAAATTGTCCTCTCCAAAAAATAACCAGTTACTCCCCGTTGCACCCGTGGCATCCCGTTCCGCCAGAAAAGAGCGGAAAGCAGCAATACCGGTACCTTTTGCAATCATCAATACATCTGTATCCGCTGCCGGCAGACGGAAACGTTTATTCTTCTGTACAAAAAAATCAAGTGGCTGCTCAGCGTTTATTCCTGCGAGGTAACCGGAGCAGAGTCCTGTTTGCTGTTTTCCGTTTACGGTAAACTGATCCTGTTCTACGGTCAGGTGAATTTCTCCGGCATGTGCAGTAGGCGAAGAAGCAATGGTATAGATACGCGGCGATTGAGCGGGCAGGATACCGACCACTTCTTCGAACTGAGCTGTTTGTTTGAGCGGATACAATTGCAGCAACTGAGCCAGGTCCATTTTCTGTTCCGGGATCTCCTGTTCAACAATAACCGCATATTTTTTAACCACCCGTTCGTGCAGGTGTGTAATAGCCAGCTTTTTCTTGAGCACCGTTTCAATGGCAAATGATTCGTTTTTATGCAATACCTGTTGCTGTGGGTCGGTTCCGCTTAGCTTTATGATCTGTTCCACCAGCTGCGTATCATTTTCCGGAACAATACCAACGGAATCTCCCGGCAGATAGTCTACTTCATCGGCCAGTAACTCAATATGATAAATGGCTTTTTCTGAGCCCCGGTCGTTCAGTAACTGGTTACCGGCTACGGTAGCATTGTATATTTTTTTATTCGATTTTGTGATGGTTGATGCGGCCAACGTTACCCCTGCCGGAATAGTTGTTCCGGCAGTTTGTACCGAATGTAATACTTCGGCAAACCAGGCAGCTGCATCCTGCTCATAGTCCACGTCACATTTACGCATAGGTACGAGTCTGCTGCCACCCAGTTTCTCCAGCTGTGCATCTACCTCTTCCCCTGTTTTACAGAACAAAGGATAAGAGGAATCGCCCAAAGCGAGTACACTGTATTTTACCTGGTCCAGGCGGAAACCGTTGCGGTGAATATGATCGTAAAATTTCTGTGCGGCCACCGGAGGTTCCCCATCACCCTGGGTACTGATGACCACAAACAGGTTTTCTTCGCGGGTAAGATCTGTTAACCGGTACTGGTCAAGACTGGCCAGTTTTACCTGCAACTGCTGTTTTTTGGCTTTGGCAGCCAATTCAGTTGCCATCCGTTTTGAATTACCGGTTTCTGTTCCGTACACCAGCGTAATTTTCTTTTTGGCAGAGGTATGCGAAACCGTTTCAACTCGCACTTCTGCACCATTGATCAGGGCAGCGAGGTATCCGTTGATCCAGATCAATTCCTCTTTACCTGCACCGGTTACCAGTTCGGCCAGCAATTGTTGTTTATGCTCTGCCAGCATATTGTTTGGGTTGTTCATGCGTATGTATGGATTTAACCGGGCTGGTTAAAGGTTTGAAATAATATTCTCCCAGGTTGCTGCCACTGAACCAGGCAAAAGATTCCTGTAATGCCACTACTTTACCTACGATGATCAGTGAAGGCGAAAGGAAGGAACGGTCTTTTAGTTTTTCAGCATATTCATAAATACCACAGGTATATACCTGTTGGTAGGTGGTAGTTGCCTGTTCTATTACTGCCAGCTTTGTATCGGAATCAATTTTATTCGCGATCAGGTGGTTCACCAATCCATCCAGCGTTTCGGACGACATGTAAAATACCAAAGTATCAGTAGTGGCTGCCAGTTCTTTCCAATAATCATCACTTACTACAGATGATTGGTAATAGGTTAAAAAACGAACAGCGGTAGCATGGTTTCTGGCCGTTAACGGAATCCCCGCATAGGCAGAAGCGCCAGACGCTGCCGTAACACCGGGAACGATCTCGTAAGAGATTTTATTGGCAACCAGCACTTCCAGCTCGTCCAGTACATTGGAAAAAAAAGCCACATCTCCGCCTTTCAGTCTTACCACCAGTTTTCCTTCTGAGGCATATTTTACGATCATTTCATTAATGGTTTCCTGCGGTGTGGATACGCCGCGGCGGCATTGTTTACCTACTTCTATGATCTGTGCTGCAGGCCTTACATAACGTTGCAGGATCACTTTGCTCACCAACCTGTCGGTCAGTACCACATCGGCCTGTTGCAGGTAATTGGCTGCTTTTACCGTAATGAGGTCGGGATCTCCGGGGCCTGCGCCAGCCAGGATCACTTTCCCTTTTGATTGAAATGGATTCATACCCTGGTTTTAAAAGAGTCCTTCTATGGATAAATATCTTTCCCCTGTATCATAATTAAATGTCAGTATCCTGGCTCCTTTGGGAATCTCTGCCAGTTTTTTGGCAACAGCTGCCAGTGATGCACCGGTAGATATCCCGGCCAGGATGCCTTCCTCTTTGGCCAATCGTTGGGTAAAGAAAAAAGCATCGTCTTTACTTACCTGTATAATACCATCCAGTACAGACACATTCAACACGGATGGCACAAAACCTGCCCCGATTCCCTGTAAGGGATGTGGGGAGGGTGCACCGCCGCTTAATACCGGAGACAATTCCGGTTCTACCGCAAATGCTTTCAGGGAGGGAAATTTCTTTTTCAGTATCTCAGCCACACCGGTAATATGACCACCTGTTCCCACACCGGTAATCAGGTAATCCAGTCCGTCGGGGAAGTCATGCAGAATTTCTGCCG
Source organism: Chitinophagaceae bacterium (assembly GCA_004297075.1). Taxonomy (GTDB): domain Bacteria; phylum Bacteroidota; class Bacteroidia; order Chitinophagales; family Chitinophagaceae; genus Sediminibacterium. The sequence goes on along the minus strand of SCVK01000392.1, from coordinate 18,802 downwards.
CCGTTGTATTACGATGTATCTCTGCATTGGCCGGGTTATCGAATTGTTGCGGCATCCAGGCACCGGGGGTTTCTTTCACAATTTCTCCAGCTTTTTCGATGGCGCCCTTCATACCTTTTTCGCGCGGGGTCAATACAAACTCAGCTCCGTAAGCCGACATCAGTTTACGCCGCTCCACACTCATACTCTCTGGCATTACCAGGATGATCCTGTATTGCTTAACTGCGGCTACCAGAGCCAGGCCAATACCTGTGTTACCCGAAGTAGGTTCAACAATAGTGCTGCCGGGTTTCAGTAATCCTCTGGCTTCTGCATCTTCGATCATGGCTAATGCAATACGATCTTTGATACTGGCACCTGGGTTGGTTTTTTCAAGCTTGATCCATACTTCATGGTCCTGACCGAATAAACGATTGATCCTTACATGCGGTGTATTTCCGATGGTGGCGAGAATGTTATTGGATTTCATAGATGTTTTATTTGGGTGATGATGAATTATTAAATGATAAAATTGATCGGTTCAGGAAAAGGGTTATTATCCCTGACCCTGATCTCGCTTTGATGATATACAACTGAATAGGGATCCACACTATACGTAAGCCACACATTACCGCCGATAATACTGTCATGACCGATGATGGTATCACCACCCAGGATAGTGGCTCCCGAGTAAACAACCACATTATCCTGTATCGTAGGGTGCCGTTTGCTTTTGGCATCTTTTTTTTCAACGCTTAGAGCGCCCAGTGTTACCCCCTGGTATAATTTTACGTGGTTGCCGATCACAGTTGTTTCACCAATTACAATGCCCGTTCCATGATCGATCGAAAAGGATTCACCGATCACTGCGCCGGGATGGATATCGATCCCTGTTTTGCTATGGGCATATTCGGTAAACAATCTTGGCAGAATTTTTACATGGGCTTTCCACAACAGATGCGACAAGCGGTATACCGCCGTTGCGTAAAACCCCGGATACGCAGATAACACTTCTTCCTCTGAACCGGCAGCCGGATCAAATGCCAGAATAGCCTGCGCATCTTGCAATAACCTGTTATGCAGATCGGGTATCGAACCAAAAAAATCAACGCTTACTTTCCCTACTTCCTGCTTGTCGCTGATGACAGCTGCTAACAGCACAGCAAAGCGCTGTTGCAGCAGTTCGTACTCCCTGCCCAGGTCGTCCGCCGAAACCTGCTGACTGTCTTTGGGAATAAACAAAAACTCAAACAGCTCATCTATGAACGCATGCGCCAATGCCCTGTCCGGAAAAGAGAGAACACATTGAACGTGCCGCAAGTGTAATTTTTGTATGAATGATTGATTGTCCATTTTTTTTAGTTGTTTATTGTATCATACAGGCCCCTACCGTTACATTACTGGTTTCATCAATCAGAATGGCGCCGCCGTTTACCCGCAGGTCGTTATACGCATCGAATGCCACAGGAGAGGCGGTTTTGATCCTGACACGTACGATCTCGTTCAGTCCTACTGTTGCCGGAAAAGGTTCCTGCTGCAGTGAATTCACATCCAGTTTGTATTGGATCTCTTTTACAATGGTTTTTACGAGATAACTGTTGATCTGCAAGAGATAACGGCTTCCGGCTGTCAAGGGCTTATTATCCATCCAGCAGAGCAGTACATCCAGTTCCTGTTCCAGCCTGGGCAGATCGTTGGATGATACCAGCACATCTCCCCTGCTAACGTCTATATTATCGGCTAGGTGTAAAACAATACTTTGCGGTGCAAAAGCTTCTTCCACTTCTTTGCCCCCGATTTCGATGGATTTAATAGTGCTCTGCAAACCCGAAGGCAACACTGTAACGGCATCTCCTTTTTGATAGATCCCGCTGATCAGTTTACCGGCATACCCCCGGTAATCATGCAACACATCTGTTTGTGGACGAATCACATACTGCACCGGAAAACGGGCGTGTTGCAGGTCAATATCGCTCTGCACTTCCACTGTTTCGAGCAGGTGCAGTAAGGTAGGCCCATCGTACCAGGAAAGCAACTGGGAGCGGTCAACAATATTATCGCCATTCAATGCACTGATGGGGAGATAGGTCACATTTTGTAAACCCAGTGAAGCCGCAGCTTTTGCGTAATCAATCACAATATTGTTATACGTATCCTGCGAATACGCCACCATATCCATTTTATTCACGGCTACCACTACATGCGGTATATTCAATAAGGAAGCAATGATCGAATGCCTCCGGGTCTGTTCTATCACTCCATGCCGCGCATCGATCAGAATAATAATGAGATTGGCATTGGAGGCACCGGTAACCATATTACGGGTGTATTGGATATGTCCGGGTGCATCGGCAATAATGAATTTCCGGCGGGGGGTAGAGAAATATTTATAGGCCACATCAATGGTAATTCCCTGCTCCCGTTCTGCACGCAAACCATCCGTGAGCAGTGCAAGGTCTATGTCTCCTTCTTCGCGGTTACGCGTTTGCTTCTGGATCGCTTCCAGCTGGTCGATCATGATCGATTTACTATCGTACAGCAAACGGCCGATCAGTGTGCTTTTGCCGTCGTCTACGCTTCCGGCGGTGATAAATCTTAGTATGTCCATGGTGAATTGTGTGTTGTGAATGGTGAATAGTCAATCGTCAATGGTCAATGGTGAATTGATTATTCACCATTGATCATTCACTACTGACCTAAAAATAGCCGCTCTTTTTCCTGTCTTCCATGGCCGCTTCCGACACTTTATCATCGATCCGGGTTTCTCCCCTTTCGCTGGTTTTGGTGGCAATGATCTCGTTGATAATATCATCGATGGTAGTAGCGTTGGATTCAACAGCCGCTGTACAGGTCATATCTCCTACCGTACGGTACCTGACCCTGCGGGTACTGATTTTATCAGTCTCTTCCCGCTGGATAAACTCCGACAGCGCCACCAGTTGCCCCTCATGCTCCAGCACTTCGCGGTCGTGGGCAAAATAGATCGAAGGCAGTTCTATGTTCTCGCGCCGTATATAGTTCCAGATATCCAGCTCCGTCCAGTTGCTGATGGGGAATACGCGCACATTCTCTCCTTTGTGGATACGGCCATTATAAATATTCCAGAGTTCGGGGCGTTGCAGTTTGGGATCCCACTGGCCAAATTCATCCCGTACAGAAAAAATTCTTTCTTTGGCACGGGCTTTTTCTTCGTCGCGCCGGGCACCCCCGATACAGGCATCAAATTTGAATTCATGGATGGTATCCAACAGGGTGAACGTTTGCAGCGCATTCCTGCTCGCAAATTTCCCTTTTGGTTCTGTGAGATTTTGTTGTTGGATGGTATCGGCCACCTGCCGAACGATCAGTTTTTCCCCGGTTTTTTCTGCCAGTGCATCCCTGAAATCAAGGGCTTCCTGAAAATTGTGGCCGGTATCGATATGCACCAGCGGAAAAGGGAATTTTCCCGGGCGAAATGCTTTCAGCGCCAGGTGAACCAGTGTAATGGAATCTTTTCCTCCACTGAATAACAAAGCAGGTTTTTCAAATTGTCCTGCCACTTCGCGAAATATGTGAATGGCTTCTGATTCCAGTTGCTCCAGGTAATCTAATTGGTATTTCGACATTTGTTTCTGTATAATGGTTGATTCAATGTTGTTTCTCGTGAAGTCCACATTCTTTTTTACTGTTGTCTTCCCACCACCAGCGGCCAGCCCTGAAATCTTCTCCGGGCTGGGTGGCCCTGGTACAGGGTGCACAACCGATACTCACAAAACCACGATCATGCAAAGGGTTATAGGGTATGTTGTGCTGCGCGATATAATTTTTTACCGACTCCGTATCCCAGTTAAGCAGGGGATGGTATTTGATGAGCTGGTTAGATGCATCCCACTCCAGTTGCGGCAGATCCTGCCGGGCAGAAGAATGTTCGGCACGCAAGCCGGTGATCCAGACCGCATTACCTGCCAGTGCCCGTTTCAATGGTTCTACTTTGCGGATCTGGCAACAGGTTTTCCGGTTGTCTACCGATTCGTAAAAAGCATTGGGACCATTTTTTTCTACAAACGGTTCCAGCAACAAACGGTCGGGATAATAGGCTTTTACAGGTAAACCATAGCGGGTAAGTGTACTGTTCCATACGGCGTAGGTTTCTGCAAACAACCGGCCCGTATCGAGTGTAAACAAATGGATCGGTAATTTACCAGCGGCAATTTCATGTGTGATCACCTGGTCTTCCATACTGAAACTGGTGGAGAACACCAATTTGCCCGGATACAGGTCTGATAATACCTGTAAAGCATCCCGGATGCCGAGAGAATCAATGCTTCTGTGTAGTTGTGCTAAGCTTGCTGTTGAAATAACTTCCATGGTTAACGTGTTATAGGGTAAAAGAGAACTGTTGCGCCAAATGTGTATTACATCAGCAACAGCAACACGGTAACGGTTTATTAGAAGTTGTGGTGAAAAGCATAAAGTCTACTGAATTGATAGGCAAATATATAGTCTACAGACTCAATAGACAATTATTTTAACAGACTTTTTTTCCAGAAATGAAATAAATAAACAAATGAACGTTAGTAAGAGAAGCTAAACAGTTGAGTGCCAGATCAGAGACGAATGGTCTGTTCTCCGGCATGTAAGGCAAGGCGTTTATCTTTCCAAACAAACTCACCGGTGAGTTTGCCGGGCAGGCTGATACGGGCTTCGACCCCTTGCATTCCCCTTCGCTGCAGACTAACTTTAATGGTTCCCTGCGGATGAGGCATTTCGCCCTGTACACTGGTTAACTCTCCCATAGCGGGTTCAATGCGGACAGAAGCAAATCCCGGCGAAGCCGGTACAATACCACAGATGGTGGCGAGGAAATCGTAATTCGGACTGGAGCTCCAGGCATGACAATCGGAACGGGTGGGATCTGGATTTTCTGCAAAAGTAGTGAGACCATTGGCGATCATTCCCCGCCAGGGTGTTAACTGCGAATAATACCTGTCTGCCATTCCCGCTTTTTTCAAGGCACGGTTCAAATAAAAACGATAATAGAATGTGGCCTGGCTGAGAGAGGTATCGTAAAGGATTTTCTGCAAAACTGCCTGCTGGTCTGCTTCCGGAATAGCGCCGGTTAATACGGCCATGATGCCTGCATGCTGGCTGAATGTTTTTTTAGCCGGTGTATTGGCCATCACACCTTTTGTTTTATCAAAACACAAACGATAGGTTGATTTGTTCAGCTGATCTGCCAGTTGCCTGTAATGTGCGGCTTCTGTTTTTCTGCCAAAACCATCGAACAAAGCTGCGGCCTGTTGTAAAGTGGCCACATATTGCAAAGTGATCACGGAAGAATTTCCATCTGTGGCGCCATCGGGTACGCCATTCGGGAACGCATGGTTCCAATCAACAAAACCCCACCATTTCATCGGCCCCAGCATTTGTTGCTGCCGATCAATTTTCTGTTCGTACCAATCCAGCACACCGGTAATGGGCACGAGAAAATTGCGGATAAAAGCGGGATCTTTCCGGTGCATCCAGTAATCATAGATCATCGATACCCAGTACAGGGAAAACGGCGGTATTACCTGCAGGCGACTGCTGGGATAACGTCCCTGGGTTAACCCTTCCGGCACACGGGAATGATAAAAATCCAGCAGGGCTTTGCGCATCAATCTATCATCACCTGTAACATATAAAGAGATCAAAGATTGAATACGTGTATCGCCTTCATACTGCAACTGTTCGTAATAGGGACAATCGAAATACGTTTCTCCCGCACAAAGTTGCGCGGTACGCCAGCCAATATCCCAGATCTGCTGCAGCGATGCATCGTTACTGCTGAAGGAGGCTTTTACAGTGAAGGGATAACCCGTTGCCGAACCATAGATATCTTCGATCTGCAGCGGTTCTTCTTGGGTGGTGATATCCAATTGTAAAAACCGATACGTGCGGAACCAGAGCGGGCGGAAATGACGTTGGCTTCCTCCATCAGGTAAAAAGATATCGTAATTGCCCTTGATGGTTTTGTCTTTGATCTCATTCCGGTTTCCCTTCAACCCATTTTTATCGAACAGGGCTTCGGCATACGTAAGCGTAACAGAAGCGCCTTTGCCTTTACTGACCAGCAATTCAGGATAAGCAACGGTGTTAAATCCCTGGTCCAGTAAAACAGATACGGTTTGATGGGCCGGTATCACCAGTGGCTTGCCTCCTTTCAGAAAATCATCTGTAGCAATAATATTCTTTGTATCCCGAACCGATGTGATCCGTTGCTGCTTTTCGAACATCAGCGGAATATTACGCGGTTGTAAGGTCCAGAGATTATCAGTGCCATAACCAGCCGTTACCGGGTTACCGAGACGTTTACTGGCTTGCCAGTGAGCATCGTTATAACCGGGCTGTTCCCATCCCCAGGGATATGCAGCGGCATTTACACGATCACCAGGACCGATGACCATATAGGTTCGTAAGCGCGAACCATTATCAGTGGAGCAGGGTGTATAGGCCGTATCGCGTAACACTTTCCAGCTATCACCCGTATTCACGATCTTCTCAGCATCACCATCGCCCTGCAATACAAATGCTGTCTGGTTAGTGATCTGTGCCACAGGGGCCAGCTCTCCCATGTTCCATACCAGGGCCGCCAGTGTATTGTTGCCGGCCTGGAGATAAGGGGCAATATCAACCGTTTCAAAATACCAGTTATACAGATCGCCACGGGCGGGGCCATTACAAACTGCTTTCCCATTAACGAATAAACGATACCGGTTATCTGCCGATACATGCACCACAAAACGGGAAGGCTTCTGCGTTAACGAAATGGTTTTACGAAAATGGTATACCCCATACTCGCGCTGGGGTGCATCCGGACAACTGATCCAGGAAGCGGGCCAGCTGTTTTTTAACAAGGAGGGATTAATGGCAACAGGCTCTTGTGCCATAACAAACTGTGTTGCGAGGCAAAAAAACAGCGCGATACGTTTTTTCATGATGAACAGGGATTGATCTGTTACTATTGTTTCGTCAACTTTTTGATCAGGTCCACTTCTTCCTGGCGGTAAGGGCTGCCATCTTTGTTGAAAATATCATGGAACCATTCTTTGGGCTGCGAACCATCGCTGTGCGGATCGTCCCAGGCAAAAATGGTATTGGTTTTCCCATTTACAAATCCCCAGTTAATGGCACCTACCTTATACTGCTTCAGCATAGGCATGATATTGGCAAAATAACTGTTGCGGGTGCGGGCCATGTATTCGGTGCAGATCATGGGGCGGCCAAAAGCTTTCAATAACTGGATCACCCGTTTGTGATCGGCCGGCGCATCGTAATTGTGGTACGTGATGATATCTGAATTCAGTGCCTGAAACGAATTGTATTTCTCCAGGTTCCAGTCCCACAACCCCGCACTGATCGGTTGATCCGGATTGGCCGCTTTGGCCCACTCAAATACTTTCTTCAATAATACCAGCGAAGAATCTTTTTTACCGCTGTTACCGGGTTCGTTATAGAGATCCCATAACAGGATACGCTTATCGTGTTTGAAATGCGTTAATACATCCGTCACATATTTTTGGAGGCGGGGATAGATACTGACATCATTCGACATCGGCTGACCCGGATCCTGCACCCAGCCGGAATTGTGGATCCCTGTTTTGGGTTCGGGTTGTTTTCCTGTTTTGGGCACTTTGTTCCAGCAATCATCAAAGAACACAAAAATGGGTTCGATCCTGTGTTTGGCAGCGATGCTGAGAAACTGGTCCATCCGTTTCTTGAACCCGGTTGCATCCTGCTGCCAGGCCAGGCTATGCAGGTAAACGCGAAGTGTATTAAAACCGAGGTTCTCTGCCCAGCCTAATTCCTTATCAATGGTAACGGGATCAAAGGTATCGGCCTGCCACATTTCGAGTTGATTGATCGCATTGGCAGGAATATAATTGGCGCCGGCCAGCCAGCGGTGCTGGCTATACCAGGCATTGGCTTTTTCGATGGACCAACGGGGGGATTGGGCGGACGCATTCGTATACAGAAGTATGAAAAGAATACAACTGTATACGCGGGATTTTTTAAAGAAGAAATGATAGAATGATAGCATGATAGGATGATAGAATATTTAATAGATTATTTTTTTACTGCAAATTGATATTTGCCGGAACCGAGGGAGAGTTTTACGGAGCCCTCTTTGGTTTCGAGCAGTTTGATGTCTTTTGATTGTGTGAGAGGGGCACCACTTTCTGTAATATCATCGGCGCTTTTGGCGGGAACGAATACAGTAGCAGTTGTATTGGCCGGCACTTCTACTTCCATCAGCAGTTGATCACCTGTTACTCTCCAGCTGTTACTGAGTTTGCCATAATAGGTTTGCAGGCTGGCTGACGCATTGGTAAAACCACCGCCGATATGCGGTTCAATTTTACTGTGTTTGTAGCCGGTGCCGTCTTCATAGGTGTCGAGGCCTACCATTACCCTGTACATCCAATCGCCGATGGCGCCATAAGCATAGTGATTATAGGAATTCATGGAAGGCACCTGGAACGTGCCATCGGGTTTGATACCGTCCCATCTTTCCCAGATAGTAGTGGCGCCCATTTTTACCGGATATAACCAGGAAGGATATTTCTCCTGCAGCAATAAACTATACGCCAGATCTGTATAGCCAAACCGGGTTAACACATGGCAGAGATAAGGTGTTCCGAGAAAACCGGTAGTGAGGTGATTACCGTAATCTTTCACATTGGCCGCCAGTCTTTCTGCAGCCTGTGCGCGCAGGTTTTCAGGCAACATATCAAAATTCAGCGCCAACACATACGCCGTTTGTGTGCTGGATACCAGGCGACCGGTGGCAGTGAGATATTCTTTCGCAAATGCCTCTTTGATATTTTTCAACAGCGCTTCATAGCTGGTCACTTCTGTTGTTTTTCCCAGTACCCGCGCCGCATTGATCAGCAGTTGGGTAGAATGCGCATAAAAACATTGTGCAATCAGGTACTTGTCTGTTACAGCAGATTTTCCATCGTTATCATCGTGCGGGCGGTAGAACAACCAATCACCAAAATGGAATCCTTTGTTCCAGAGATGACCTGTACTGTTATTCTGCATGTAACCCACCCAGGCTTTCATACTGTTGTACTGGTTCTCCAATACTTTTTTATCGCCATAGGCGAGGTATACATTCCAGGGAATAATGGTAGCCGCATCGGCCCAACCGGCGGAACCCGCTGAGCCAGCACCTAATACATTCGGTACAACAAAGGGAACACTGCCGGTGGGTAACTGGTCGGCTTCCACATCCTTCAACCACTTTGTAAAGAAATTATGTACGTTCATATTAAAGGCAGCGGTGCGCGAGAATGCCTGCGCATCACCCGTCCAGCCCAGGCGTTCATCTCTCTGCGGACAATCCGTAGGCACATCCAGGAAATTGCCTTTTTGTCCCCATTCAATATTATGCTGTAACTGGTTCACCAATGGATGAGAGGAAGAGAAGATACCGGTTGTGGGCATATCTGAATACAGCGCCACTGCAGTAAAATTCTCTGGCTTTAGCTCGCCGGGATAGCCTTCCAGTTTGATAAACTGGAAACCATGCCAGGTAAAATGCGGTTCAAATATTTCATCTTCGCCTCCTTTCAGAATATAGGTATCCTGCGCTTTGGCGGCACGAAGATTGGTGGTATAAAAATTGCCTGTTTTATCGAGTACTTCCGCATGCGACACCACTATCTTATCGCCTGCCTTTCCTTTCACTTTCAGTGTAACCCAGCCTACCAGGTTCTGGCCAAAATCGATCACTTTTTCGCCCGAAGGTGTGGTGATGATCCGTTTTGCCAGGAATACTTCTTTCCGTCTGATCGGTTCATTGTAGGTTGCTACCAATACATTCATCGGGTGCGTTGCGGTTTTTACGCCGCTCCATTTGCTATCATCATATCCGGGTAATGCCCAACCATTTTTTTCCTCCCTTGCATCAATGGTTTCGCCGTTATAGATCTCACTGTAACGGATGGCGCCGGTACTCGATTTCCAGCTATCATCCGATACCACCTGTTCCGTACTGCCATCACTGTAAGTGATGGTTAACTGAAACAGCAGCGCGATATCTTTTCCATATACATTCCTGTTATTGGAAAACCCGATCACGCCCCTGTACCAGCCGCTGCCCAGGGTAACACCAATAGCGTTGATTCCTTTCTGCAGCAGAGCAGTAACATCATATGCCTGGTATTGCAGTCTTTTCTTGTACGCCGTCCAGCCGGGTGTGAAATACGCATCACTGATCCGTTTACCATTGATCTGCGCCTCATACAACCCATGTGCCGTGATATACGCTGTAGCGGATAGGATTTTTTTATTGGCCGCAAATTGCTTGCGGAATAAAGGACTGGGACGCATTACCGAATCTTCTGTATAGCCGGGTTCTATCCATTTGGCTTTCCAATCACTGTTCTGCAAAAGGGCCATCTGAAAACTGCTGGTTTCGCTGGAGGCAGCCTGAACTGTATGGTTATCCCATACCTGTACCGACCAGTTGTATTTTTTCCCGCTCTGCAAAGCTTTGCCTGCATACGGAACATATACAGATTGATCAGACATGATCTTTCCTGAGTTCCATACCGTATTCTTTTTATTACCTGCCTCCCATACCTGGATGGCATACGCTGTTTGCATGGTATTACGCTGTGTGGCAGAAAGTTGCCAGCTAAAGCGGGGCGCCTGTTCTTCTACCTCAATGGGGTTGGGTTTGTTCTCAGTCAGGAGATGACTCACCGAGGTCTGGGCAAAAGCAGTAGCCACCAAACAGGGCAACAGCAGGCATAGAATTTTCTTCATGGCAGGGAATGTTTATCGATAGCGTTATAAGTATATACGGAAAACTAAACTAAGTTCTCTTTTAACCATCATGAACTGTGCTGCCCGAAAGCGCAGACAATTATCTGCCCGCTATCCGGTACTTCCCGTTCAAAGTGATCCCCGGCCAGTTATCGGTACGGAAAGGCACTGCCGGTAACCCGGATTGGTTAAATAGATTGGCTGCACCTGCATCATCGGCCCAGGCATACCGAACAGCCACGGGCACAGCCACTTCTGTGGCAGTAAGCATCACCCGCCTGCCCTGGATGCGTGCATGGGCTCTGTAAAATTTCTGATCTTCACCGGCTATTTCAAATCCTGCCAGCATATCTGCCTGTCCGCGGGTTCTTAAACCCTCATCCTGCGTAAAAGAAACCGCCACTTCTTTGCCGGCTACTTTCATCGACTGATAAACGGGTCCGCTGAAGACCACATTTTTTCCGTAGGTATGATGCAGGGCCACCAGTGCCAACCGTTTCCCTACATCCTGTTTGTTACGCGGATGAATATCTTTTGCATTACCGATATCAGTGGTTACGGCCATGCCGGTATTAGGTAAAGAGAGTGTCATGGTTTGCGCTTCGCGCAGTTCGGCCCAGGTACTACCCTGCTGGCTATTGCCGTTGGCAGCGTTGAAGCTGGAGAGTTGTACAAAAAAGAAAGGGAAATCGCCCTGTTTCCAGCGGCTTCTCCAATCGTTGATCATCAGGGGAAACGCTTTGCGATATTGATAAGCCCGGCCTGCATTACTCTCGCCCTGGTACCAGATAGCTCCCTTAATGGCATAGGGAATCAGCGGATGTACCATGGCATTGAATAAGAGAGAAGGAAAACTATTCGGTCCTACAGAAGAAGGTTGTGTAACCGATGCCACCTGGAATTTCCATGCACCACTCAATGCAATGGTACTGCCTTTACAGATCAATGCCAGATCAGACGCATCTCCATATAATCCACCACCACCACCGGTATCTTCTACCCTGATGGCAATGGTATTGGCACCTTCTTTAAAAACACCTGGCGGAACAATGTATAATCGTTTCTGGTTGTACCCATTGGTAGAACCCACTTTCACCCCATTTACATAGGTTTCCTCATTATCATCAATCATGCTGAGCAAAAGATCTGCGCCTTTGGCCGCCTGTTCTGCGGTAAGGTTAATGGTTTTACGTAACCATACAATGCCATCCAGATCAGGCAATCCCTGCGACTCCCACAAACCCGGCAATTTCATTCCGGGCCAGGTTTGATCGTTGAATCCGGGTTCTTTCCAGGAGGCAATGGCTGCTTCAGAGGGTAATACACCTTGTATTTTTAGGATCCTGGCTTCTGTCTGTTGCTTTTTAGCGGCACCAATAGAATCAAGGTTTACCCGCTGGATGCCTTTGTATAGTTCCTTGAATTCTTCACTGCGTTCAAAGGCTTCGCGACTGGTCCAGGTTTCTACATCGGTACCACCCCAACTGGTATTGATCAAACCGATGGGGATCTTCAGTTCCTGCTGCAGATTCCTCGCAAAAAAATAACCTACTGCTGTAAAACTACCCACCTGTGCGGGGTTGGCGCTATGCCATCCGTTACCGGCCCTGGTATCTGTAGCTGGATCAACCGAAATGGTATTAGGGATTTTATGCTGGCGGATCGTTGGATAAGCGGCCGCAGCAATTTCTGCTTCGCTGTTGTCGGTATTGGCTACTGACCATTCCATGTTCGATTGACCGGAGCAGATCCATACATCGCCCACCAGTACATCTTTGTATTCAATCTGCGTACTGCCTTTCACTATCAAACGGTAAGGACCACCCGCTTTTTCAGCATCCAGGTTTACACGCCAGCTGCCATCAGCAGCGGTTACTGCGGTTTTGGTTTGATCATGAAACTGAACGGTGATCTTCTCCCCTTTGGCGGCCCAGCCCCAGACAGGAATGGGTCTGTCTCTCTGCAGTACCATACTATCGCCAAAAATATGGGGTGTGCGTAACTGGGCACTGGTATCCTTCAACAGGATTAATAACAAAAAGACAAGCAGGATTTTTTTCATGGTAGTGATATCAATTGTGTATAGTTATTCTATTCGTTTTCTCTGCGTAAACTCCCCGTTCTCCTGTTCTCTGCGGTGAATGAAACTTACACTAACCGCAGAGAACAAGAGAGGCAGCGTTTTCGCTGAGTCATATTTTCTTTTGATCTCCCATGCTCACTTCCTTCTCCCACCCCGTTTCTTTCAGCGCCGGATCATTTTCTTTTTGGAGAAAATCAGCTTCCGATAAAGAAGTGGCATCCCAGTGCAACAGCGCTTCATCCGGTACTATGTTCACCGGCACTTTCCATGACTGCGAACTTTCGTTATACGCCAGATTGGATTGGGAACAGTAACAGGAAATGATGGACCAGCGCGGATGTTCAGACAGATTGGCTTCTGAACGGTGCAGCAGATTGGGGTGAAAGAACAAAGCATCACCCGCTTCCAGCTCGCAGTAAACAAGCTCCATGGTTTGCAGCGCATTGTTCACCATTACCATATCGGCACCTACCTGCTCGCCGGCAAACCCATGATTAACCCGTCCCATTTTATGCGACCCCTTGACCACCTGCAAACAGCCGTTCTCTTGATTGGCTGGCGTTAATGCCACCATGACACTGATCAGCTGATCCGGAAACATGAACTGGTTCTTATACCAATACCCATAATCCTGGTGCCATTCCCAGGCTCCGCCTACCCGCGGTTCTTTCTGCATCAGTTTGGAATGAAAATGACAGACAGGCGCATCGCTATCGAGTAAAGCAGCTACCCCATTTATCATTTTTTCACTTCGTGTTAAATAGCCAAACACATCGTTGCCGGGTGTGAACCAGAGAGAGAGTTTTGTTTTTTTGCCCGATTGGTCGTTCAGATCCAGGGCATTTTTCCGCATGGCATTATCTTCCAGGGCTGTGTTATATAGTTTATCTACCTCGGGTTTGCTGCAGAACTGTTTGATCAGCAGGTAACCATCCTGATGGTAGGCAGCAATCTGTGAAGACGTTAAGGCAAATGACATAAAGCCGGTATATAATTGTGAAGCTGTTTGAATTAGCGGGCTCTCCTCTGCGTAAACTCCCTGTTCTCCCGTTCTCTGCGGTTGGTTAAAGCTCCATCCAACCGCAGAGAACGAGTGAGGCAGAGGTTTCGCGGAGTATTACATAAAGCTATCTGCCTCACGATATGCTTTGATCAGGGCCAGTTCGCCTTCTTTACCCGGAGCGGCATTACCATGCTCCATCCCTAACACCCCCTTGTACCCTTTGCTATGAACATGTTTGAAGATATTCCGGTAATTCATTTCGCCCGTGCCGGGTTCTTTTCTGCCGGGGTTATCTCCTATCTGCAGGTAAGCGATCTCATCCCAGGCACGATTCATATTGGGAATGATATTACCTTCATTGCGTTGCATGTGGTACATATCAAACAGGATCTTACAGGAAGGACTGTTGACCGCTTTGCAGATGGCATAAGTTTGATCGGAATAACGCAGGAACAGATCCGGCGTATCACTTAAGGGTTCCAGTACCATTACCAGTCCGGAAGGTTCGAGAATCTCTGCTCCGCGACGAAGAAATTCAATTACATTGGCTGTTTGAAAACCCATGGGGAGGGTTCTGTCGAAATTACCCGGCACTACGGTAGCCCATTTGGCACGGCAGCGTTTGGCTACTTCCAGTGCATCCTTACAGTATTGGATGAATTTATCTTTCCATTCTTTTTTACCACCGGCCATATTGGTAGAGAGGGGCCATTTATCAAACTCGATCACAAAGACCCCCATTTTCCAGCCCAGTTGTTCCATGATATCCCCAATGCGTTTCTGTTGTTCGGGGGTACGGCTCATCATGCCATTATCTTCCAGCGCGCGGAAGCCTACAGAGTGTGCAAATTTGATCTGGTCTACAATATCCGCACCACCATGGTTTTTGAACATACCATCGTGGATGGCATAAGGCAGATGAAAGGGTTCATTGTTATCGAGCAGGTCTTTTTTTTGCTGCGCGGAGAAAACATTACCGGCTGTAATCAGGGAACCTCCGGCTAGTAAACTTTGCTGCATAAATTTTCTTCTTTGCATGTGCCTTATTTTTTGTGCTTAAATTTACTGATAACAGTAACAAAACGGATACTTTGCGCAAACTATTCCTTTTCTTTTTTTTCATTTACCTGACCGGGCTGTTAACCCACGCACAGGAAAGAAAGTTTCTTTTTACTGAAAATAAAATGGGTTCTCCCTTTAACCTGCTACTCGTAACCGATGATTCGACGAAAGCCGTAACGCTGGCGCGGGCATGTTTTGCCCTCGTAGATACACTCAATGGCCTGTTCAGTGATTACGATAGTACTAGTGAACTGAGCCGTCTGAATGCCAAAGCCGGTAAAGAACCCATGATCGTTTCTTCCAGATTATGGAACCTGTTGATCAGCAGCCGCCAGGCCTGGTTACAAAGCAAACATGCGTTTGATATTACCATCGGTCCGCTGAGCCGTTTGTGGCGCAAAGCAAGAAAAGCGAAAATATTTCCTGACAGTTCAGAAGTAATACAACGGAAAGCCCTGTTGGGTTTTCAACAGCTTCAGCTAAACCCTGCTGATCACAGTGTGTATTTACCACAAAAAGGAATGTTGTTAGACCTCGGTGGCATTGCCAAAGGGTATGCTGCGCAGGAAGTAGTAAACTATCTCACCCGTAAAGGAATTACCCGCGCACTGGCAGATGCCGGCGGAGACATGGTGATGAGCCAACCTCCACCCAACACTCTCGGCTGGACCATTGGCGTGAACGTACCCGAAACCACTGATGATCTCTTGCCTAAAAAACTGTTATTGCAAAACAAAGCCGTTGCCACATCGGGCGATGCGTATCAATATATCGAACACAAAGGAAAAAAGTATTCCCATATCGCCGATCCGCGAACCGGTTATGGCATTTCTTCACAAAGAAATGTAACGGTAATTGCTGATAATGGTGCATTGGCAGATTGGCTGGCTACTGCCTGTAGTATTCTTTCTATTAAAGAAGCTATGCAACTGGCGCAAAAAATGAAGGCTGATTTACTGATTACGGAATTGCGGAACAAGCAGGTTCTGTACTATGACTCACCGGGGTTCAAGCGGTACTGGAAGAGATGAGGAATGTGCTATTAACTATCTGCTATGAAATCTCTCTCTGCGAAAACTCCCTGTTCTCCCGTTCTCTGCGGTTGGATTGTGTTTTTACAGCACCCACAGAGATCAGCGAAGCCGCATTTTCACAGAGAAATAAATTCTATTCACTAAAGACAATACCCTGAATTCCACCATATTGAATCCCACTTTCGGTTTGATTATTTCACTATCTTTTCACCACCAAATATTGCTACGTGAAAAGAGTTGCTTTCCTGTTATTTTCTTCTTTACTGTGTACTATGAGTTGGGCACAGCAGACTAAACCAGCATTTACCCGTTACGAACAATCCATACCCGGCAGCACCTTCCGGTTTACCATGCAACCCATACCAGCTGGCGAATTCTTACTCGGCAGTGCTGCCATTGAAAAAAGAAGAGAGGCCGATGAAGGCCCGCAACAAAAAATCAAACTCTCCGCTTTCTGGATGAGCGCCCACGAAGTAACCCGCGATGCGTTCGATGTATTTTTAAAAGACGAAAATACCAGCGCCAACAACGATGTGGATGCGATCACGAGGCCCAGTCCGCAATACATTGATCTCAGCTGGGGCATGGGCAAAGAAGGTGGATTCCCTGTGAACAGTATGTCGCAGATGGCGGCATTGATGTACTGTCGCTGGTTGTACGATAAAACCGGTATCTTTTACCGCTTGCCCACAGAAACCGAATGGGAATATGCCTGCCGCGCAGGTAGCAACACCGCCTACTATTTTGGCAACGACAGTACCCATTTAGACAAATACGCCTGGTATGCCAACAACAGTGAAGACAAGTTTCACAAAGTGGGCGAAAAATTACCCAATGCCTGGGGGCTTTACGATATGCTCGGCAACCTGATGGAATGGACGATGGATCATTATGAAGCCAACCGCTACAGTACACTCATCGGTGCCGTTGATCCGATGATGGCACCCAACAAAAAGAAATATCCCAAAGTCTTGCGCGGCGGTGGTTTTGCACAAACAGCCGGTGAATTGCGCAGTGCCAACCGGTTTGCTTCCCATCCCGACTGGAACATCCGCGACCCGCAGATCCCGCAGAGTAAATGGTGGTTAACAGATGGCAGTTGGGTGGGCATCCGCTTGGTGAGACCTTTACAACAGCCTTCCGCCAAAGAGATCAACGATTTTTTTACTAAATACCTCGGTCGATAAACTTTTAAAAACTGTTATATGCAAAACGATGCTTCCCAAAACAAGTCCAGAAGAGAATTTGTAAAACAAAGTTCGCTGATCGCGGGCGGACTGATGGCTGCCCCTTTTTTAAGCCACGCCAATTATTTTGCCGGATCGGATGATGTGATCAAAGTGGCCCTGATTGGCTGCGGCGGCCGGGGTACCGGTGCGGCCATGCAGGCACTGAAAAGCAAACAGAATGTAAAACTGGTGGCCATGGCAGATGCTTTCCAGGACAACCTCGATAAATGTTACGAATCGCTCACCAATGAAGAGGATGCCAAAAGCGCCGATGCCCGCAAACGGATCGACGTGCCTGCTGAAAGAAGGTTCACCGGTTTTGACGGTTACCTGAAAGCCATTCCGCTGGCAGATGTGGTGATACTGGCCACACCTCCCGGTTTCCGTCCGATCCATTTTGAGGAAGCCATCAAACAAAATAAACATGTATTCATGGAAAAGCCGGTAGCTACCGATCCGGCCGGTGTACAGAAAGTATTGGCAACCGCAGCCATTGCCAAACAGAAAAAACTGAACGTAGTGGTAGGCTTACAGCGTCATTACCAGAACTCTTACCGCGAACTGTACAAACGTAAAGACATGATCGGCGATATCACTTCGGCACAGGCCTGGTGGAACAATGATGGTGTATGGGTAAGACCACGTAAAGCCGGACAAACAGAAATGGAATACCAGATGCGCAACTGGTATTACTTTAACTGGCTCTGCGGCGATCATATTACCGAACAGCATATTCACAATATTGATGTGATCAACTGGTTCAAAGGCGCCTACCCTGTGAAAGCCCAGGGCATGGGTGGCCGGCAGGTACGTAAAGGAAAAGAACATGGAGAGATCTTTGATCACCACTATGTGGAGTTTACCTATGCCGATGGATCGATCCTGAACAGCCAGTGCCGCCACATACCCGGCACCATGAGTAAGGTGGACGAGTTACTGATCGGTACCAAAGGAAAGATTTTCTGTGGTGCCGCCAATATTACCGATGCATCGGGTAAAGTGGTGTACCATTTTGATACCAAGGGAGAACCCAACCCTTACCAGGTAGAACATGATGAGCTGTTTGCTGCCATTGCCAAAGGCGAATACAAATTCGCTGATGCAGAGAATGGCGCACATAGTACCATGACTTCTATCCTGGGCAGAATGGCTACTTACAGCGGGCAGGTTGTGAACTGGGACAAAGCCATTAACTCCGGACTCGATATCATGCCAAAAGTATTTGCCTGGAATGCGGCTCCGCCGATACTGCCCGGTACGGATGGTTTTTACCCGATTGCAACACCTGGGGTGACCAAATATTAAACGACTCTTTAACCGCGCCTTTGCGCCTTTGCGGGATAATTTTCACGCGGAGGCGCAAAGGCGCGGCTTTTTATTGTTTAGAATAACAGCACCACTTTCCCTTTTTCCACTGCTGCATCTTCGATCAGTTTGAGGGCTGCATGAATTTCGGTGAACGGGTATCGGTGTGTAATCATATCCGCCACTTCAATCTTCCCCTCACGGAAATGTTCGATGACCACCGGGAATTGGTTATTATGTAATCTCGATCCGCGCACATCAATTTCTCTTGCTGTAATACTTAACTGGCTGATAGCAGAAGGCTCTTTGGTAA
>SCVK01000391.1 GCA_004297075.1 Chitinophagaceae bacterium | reverse complement strand
GAAGTAACCGCTTAAAAGTTTTTTTTTGTAGTTCCAAATAAGTTTTTACTTTTAATGTATTAACTAACCATTAAATCTAAAAAAACATGGCAACTGCAAAAAAAGCCGCTAAGAAAGCCGCTCCTAAAAAAGCCGCTAAGAAAGCCGCTCCTAAAAAAGCTGCAAAGAAAGCTGCTCCTAAGAAAGCTGCAAAAAAAGCTGCTCCTAAAAAAGCCGCTAAGAAAGCTGCTCCTAAAAAAGCTGCAAAGAAAGCTGCTCCTAAAAAAGCCGCTAAGAAAGCCGCTAAAAAATAGTAGCCTTCTGATTTCTCTAGCAGAAATAGATTTAAGTCCCGGTATATACCGGGACTTTTTTATTGCGTAATCCCTACCTTCGAAACCCAATACCAGCAACGATATGGACAATTATGCCATTGCAGAGAACTTTGCCCTTTTGGGTAAGCTGATGGATATACACGGCGACAATTCCTTTAAGGCCAAATCCTATTCTTCGGCCGCCTTCACCATCGACAAGCTCACCACTCCCCTCTCCGAATTACCGGCCGAAAAGATCTTCGGGATCCGTGGTATCGGTGATGCCATCGGTAAAAAAATTGTAGAGCAACTGGAAACAGGGCAGCTCAGTTTACTGAACGAATACATTGCCAAAACACCGCCCGGAATTATTGAAATGATGGGCATCAAGGGCATTGGTCCGAAAAAGATAGCCACCATCTGGAAAGAGCTCGAAATAGAAACTTTGGGCGAATTGCTCTATGCCTGCAACGAAAACCGCCTTACTTTATACAAAGGGTTCGGGGAAAAGACCCAGCAGAATATCAAGGAATCGATTGAATTCTACTTTGGTACTTTGGGCAGTTATCTGTACCAGCAGATAGAGAGTTATGCCGTTTCGGTAGATAACCGCCTCAAAGAAAACTTTCCGGGAGAACAATTTATACTGACCGGCGAATTCCGTAGACAGCTCGAGATCATTAATACGCTCAGTTGGGTTACCACCCTGCCCATGGAAATGCTGAAAGACTTTTTTACGCGGAATGAGTTTATGGTGGTAAACGAATCAGGTGATCAGATCGTTTTCAAAGGAAAAGAGAATGTAACGATGGGATTCTATTGCACAAATCCGGCTTCCATCGTTGCGAAATTATTCGTTACCAGTGCCAGTGACACATTCCTGGAAGCCTGGCAAACAGCCACGCAATGGAATGCCGGGGCTACTTATGGGAATGAAGAAGCGATTTTTACAGCAGTGGGGCTTCCTTTTATACCCGCTTACCAGCGGGAAGATGCGAAGATGATTGATACAGCGAAAGCCGGCAAAATGAGTGTACCCATTCAGCCAGCAGATATTACCGGTATCATCCACTGCCATAGCAACTGGAGCGATGGGGTGCATACACTGGAACAGATGACGGTAGCCGCTAAGGACAGAGGATTACAGTATCTCGTGATCAGCGATCACTCCAAAACCGCTTTTTATGCCAATGGCCTGCAGGAAGACCGGATCCGCGCCCAGCAGCAGCAGGTAGATGAGCTGAATGCAAAACTGGCTCCCTTCAAAATATTCAAGAGCATTGAAAGTGATATCCTGAACGATGGCAGTCTGGATTATTCGCCGGAGATCCTCTCCAGTTTTAATCTGGTGATCGCCTCCGTTCACTCGAACCTGAAGATGAACGAGGAAAAAGCCATGATGCGTTTGATGAATGCCATAGAGAACCCTTACACTTCTATTCTGGGACATATGACGGGCAGACTGTTACTTAGCCGCAATGGATACCCGGTAGATCACAAACGCATCATAGAAGCCTGTGCGGCCAACCAGGTGGTAATAGAGCTGAATGCACATCCCCGCAGGCTCGATATTGACTGGCGCTGGATCGATTATGCGCTTGAAAGAAACGTACTCATCTCCATCGACCCCGATGCCCACGCCATTGATGGTTTTGATGATTGCCGTTATGGTGTATTGGTAGCCCAGAAAGCCGGGGTAAGCAAAGAACAGAACCTGAGCAGTTATTCGCTGGCAGATTTTGAAGCGTTTGTGGCCCGGCAAAAATCAAAACGACCGTAGGGAACAGATGAACAGACGAACAAGGAACAGATGAACGGAGGAGGGTTTTGAATATCGAACAGGGAACGCCGAATATCGAACACCGAACGGAAAACATAGAACATAGAACCTATAACCTAAAACAAAAGCTACCATCAAAAGCCTTCACTTCAACATTCGATATTCCCTGTTCGATATTCGATATTCCCCGGCCCTCCGATCCTTGTTCGTCTGTTCCTTGCTCATCTGTTCTGCTATTCTGCTTCCGGTAAACTAATGTAAAACACCGTTCCCTCTCCTTCTTTTGATTCGAACCAGATCTGTCCATTGGCTTTTTCTACGATGCCTTTGCAGATGGCGAGTCCGAGGCCCGTGCCGGATGATTTGGTGGTGAAATTGGGGGTGAAGATATTATCACGCATGATCTCGGGAATACCGCCGCAGTTATCCTCTACCGATAAATAGATCATTCCATTTTCTTTGCGCTGGCGTATCAGGATAGAAATGCGTTTGTCTTTATCCGTATTTGCTTCTACCGCGTTCTGCAGCAGGTTGGTGAACAGGCGGTTCATCTGCACCCGGTCTGAATACACAGGATACGAGCCTTCTTCTTTTTCCCACCTGATCTCAATGGCCGGATTGGCACTGTATAAACGTATCACAGACGAGAGCACTTCTGAAATATCAAAAATTTCCATCCGCGCATTACCGATATTGGCAAACTGCGAAAAATCGCCGGCAATCTTGGATAACTGGTCTATCTGCTCAATCAGGGTTACGGCCATACTCTCTGATAACTCTTTTACGTTGGGTGCGCCCTTCTGTATCGAATTCTGCAGGTATTGGATACTGAGTTTCATGGGCGTGAGCGGATTCTTGATCTCATGCGCCACCTGCCGCGCCATTTCGCGCCAGGCCCCTTCCCTTTCGCTTTGTGCCAGTGCCTGCGCACTCAGTTCCAGTTTCTTCACCATTTTATTGTACTCTTCTACCAGCATACCAATCTCATCGTTCCGGTTCCATTCAATGGCTTCGTTGATCTTGCCAAGATTCATTTCCTGCATTTTCTGCCCGATCAGGCTGAAGGATGCCGTAATCCGGCTGGTAAGAAAGAATGCAATGGCACCCGCAATCAGGAAAATAAAGGCATTCAGGTTGATCAGCGTAGCCAGGAACCCCGAGATCTCCTGGTTCAGTTCGCTCTGCGAGTTCAGGTAAGGAATATTGAGATAAGCGTAGTTATTGCCGCTATCATCTGTCAGCGGTACATAAATACTCAGGTATTCAAAAGAACCAATGCTCTCCGACTGCATAAAACGGATACTATGCCCCGACAATAACTCGCGGTACGCTTTCGGCTCCATTTTGGAGCTGAGTAATTGTTTATTATAGATATAAGGCTGGGTAGAAATGACGAGACTGCCACTAAGGTTATAATAGTTGATATCCACATTGTGCAGGTCAGAGATCTCGGCTATGGTTTTTTCGAGCCCGGCTTTAACGCCCACATTATCCGGCACATCATCAAAAGCCTGGAGCGAACTCATGTTCGAATTCACTTCATTGGCCATTACCTGGATGGATTTGGACAGCCGCTCCTCATTGTTGCGGTTAAACCGCAGGATAAAGAAAGAGATGGTGGCAATACCGATCACGATAAAAGAGAATACACTCAGGAAGATGATCGTTGCCTGTATCTGCGAGCGGATATTCAGCCGCATCAATTTACGCAGGGCGATGGCATTAAATCTTGCCTGTATGAGGTAGTTCCCGAAATGAAACAGCAGAATAATGAGCAGGAAAAAACAGAACAGGTAGGCAAACAATGTAACCGCTTCCATAAAACCGGTATCCCGTTTTACCACCAGCACCTGTTTATCGTTGGTAGCACTGTACCATAACTCGTTAAAGTCGCCCGCTTTTTTATACTGGAACTCCATTCCGGCCAACTGTTTTTTATCCAGTACCGAAGGAAAGCTATAGGTATTAAAATGATTGATCAGCCGGCCGCGAACATACACGGCGTATGCGTAATTAGTGTTCAGATCAGAAGCCACATCCTGTACCTGGTTAAACAGTTCGGGGTAAAGGGCTTCACTTTTATATCGTTTGGATTTGATGATCACATAGAGATAGCCCAGGATATCCTGGTTACGGCGCACCGTTTTCTCGTATATATAACTGAAGCCATCCACCGCATTTTCATAACTGAAGATATCCGGTATGGCCGTAGGTTTGGCGCGGTTGGTAATGATGGTACGGATGGCGGCAAAATCCAGCGAATCTTCGTTGTGCAGGGGGTGATACAGGCTGTCGAATGTATAGATCCGGGTATCGTATTTATTCAGGTAACCGGAGAAATTCTGGTTCACCAGGCTATCCTTGATGTATTTATTGGAATACTCACTCTCTTCCAGCCGGTGAAAATTTTCGGTGAGAAATTGATCATCGAAATTGGTAGCGGCAATATTCAGCAGGTTTTCGCCAGAGGGATCTGTTTGCAGTGCCAGTTTCTCCGCAATCCGTTTCCGTTGCTCAAACTCCACTTTACCATTCTGGTAAATCACCATAGTGGCAATAGACATGGTAAAGATCATCACCCAGAAAATAAAAAAGCTGGATTTGAGTAACGGAATGTCCAGGTCTTTTTGGCGGCTGTTCAGCAACAGCAGGTACAAGAGTAACCATACCAATACCCAGAGATACAACCTGGTATCGGCAGCAGAAGTAGCCACCAATACATAGGCAAACCCAAATAAGGCAATGGCCAGGCATTGCATATACACCGGCAGCCCTGCCCTGATAACCGGCTGCAGCAGCACCTGTGAAAAATGAAAAAAGCTTAATACCAGCAAACAGAGAATCACAAAACTGATCACGCTGTAAATGGTGAGTCCGAAGAAATTGGTTACGTCAAAAGGAATTTTGGAGTCTTTTACCAGGCTGGTAATAACACCCGCCAGCAGAAAACAGACCAGTGCGAGAATCAGCAGGCTCAGGTAAGCATATACCGTTGGTGTAAACCTTGAGCGGATCCAGGGTTGCCGGTCGGTATGGCTTTTGTAAAAGCTGACCACCCAGAACAGGAGTACGGCATTTACAAACAGATCGCCCAGCGATGGGTGCAGGAAATTGGAAGCATAAATAGCCGGATCGAACAGTGCCAGCTTGCTGAAATCAAAAGGAAAAGAAAACCGGTAAGCAATCAGCCGAAGTAACAGCACCGATACCAGCAAAAACACAAAACCGGTTCTGAACCGGTATCGGCTCACCATTTCCAATGCCATGGCATGCAGGAAGATCAATAAGAGGATAATGGCCACTACCCGCAGAAAAATGGTAACAGGATCGTAGGCGATAAAGGATTTACCGGGTTTTAATTTAATGCGGAACAGTTCCTGTCCGTTGTACCCCTTTACAGGTAATGCCTGCGGATCTACACTGATCTCGTACTGTTCATTGATACCCGGGTACCCCGCAAAAGCCGCATGGAGATATTTGTTCTCCATAAAATAGGCCCAGCGTACGGGTATCATGGCAAACAGATGGTAGTGTTTGCCCCGCAGTTCCACTTCCTTTCGCAGCATTTCAAAATCGCCGTTCTGGTTGCCGATGAAATAACTCCCCTCCTTCAGCAACAAGTCTTCGCTGTTAATGTACATACGGTTGGTATTCCAGTACACCAGCGAAGATGGCTGGTTATCGATCCGGGCTTCGTAAAGAAACAATCCGATCTGGCCCTGCAGGGGATCTTTTACGTCGGGAGATTGCGACAGGAGCAATTGCAGCAAGGCTGTATCGGCCGTTACTTCATTGAACTCTGTCTCCAGTGTCCGAAGGCGCTGCTCCAGTTTGTTTTGTACTTTTTTAGGGGTGGAATGATAACTCCAGTAATTGATGAAAATAAATGAGATGGTATACAGCCATGCGGCGGTGATGATGAGGTAACCGTGTTTATATGCCGCCTGTCGTAATGAGTGGATCAAGTAAGTCTGTTTTGCTTTTTTACTTCGTTCCAGATAGCGTCCATCTGGGTCAGTGTCAGGTCCTGCAGTTTAGTACCCTGCCCTTCTGCAATAGTTTCCATCTGTTGAAAGCGCCGGATGAATTTCTGATTGGTTTTCTCCAGTACCCCTTCGGCATCTACCTGCAAAAACCGTGCATAATTGATCATACTGAACAATACATCCCCGAATTCTTCCTCTATTTTCTCCTGCGAAGCCAGTTGTATGGCTTCTTTCAGCTCGCCAATCTCCTCTTCTACCTTCTTCCACACATCTTCCTTATTATCCCACTCAAACCCCACCTGTTTGGCTTTTTCCTGGATCCGGGTGGCTTTTACCACTGCCGGCAACGAAGGCGGCACCCCTCCCAGCACTGATTTTTTATTGCCCTCTTTCATTTTGAGTTTCTCCCAGTTCTGTTTCACTTCTTCTTCGCCCGAAACTTTTACATCGCTGTAAATATGCGGATGGCGGAAAATGAGTTTTTCACAGATGCCATTCAGCACATCTTCCAGCTCAAACTGTTTTTGTTCCGAACCGATTTTTGCATAAAACAGGATATGTAGCATCATATCACCCAGTTCTTCTTTAATACCCTTCCAGTCATCCGCTGTAATGGCATCGGCTAGTTCATAGGTTTCTTCAATAGTGAGCGGACGAAGGGTATGAATGGTCTGCTTTTTATCCCAGGGACATTGCTCGCGTAACTCATCCATGATCTTCACCAAGCGTAAAAAACTATCTGCCTTGTTTTGCATACCTATCAATTTAAATGGCCATGGCCGAGAAAATAAAGAAAACTGTAAAGATAATCACCATCAGGAAGATCGACAGGAACCCTAACAGGAAATACTTCAGCAGGGTTTTGCCTCTGCCTTGTCCATAAAAGTTGCGCATGGATTTATACCAGTAAAAGATCACAAACAGAACAAATATGGCAGAAACCCAGTCGGAGCCACTCACCCCCACATTCCCCATCAGCAGATCTATCAGCATGCCCAGTAAAATGATGATATAAGTGGCGCAATACAGGTGGATCGTATACACCACATGGTTTACGTAAAAGAAACTTTTTCTCCGCACATAGAGCAATTGCAGCAATAGGGCAAATAATGGCAGAGATACAAACATCATCTGGGGAAAGAGGTGGCGGAATTTGGAAAAGATGGCCGTCCAGATCGCTTTACCATCATTTTTGTATTTCTCGCGCAGGTGCAGGTTCTGGCGGGCAAACCTCCGTTCAATAAAATTATCCCGCTCGCCGGGAGCCAATGTTTGCTGCAAAGAGTCATACTCCTTTTCGGTGCGGTAGCGCTGGTCGTTGGAGGAAACAGAGAAGATAGTGAAATTATTCCCTTCCGATTTTAACCTTTTTTTAGCCGTGGTATCTCTCCGCAGCACCGCCATATCACTATCCACCAGTTGAATTGCTTTCAGCATGGGGGTACGGGCAATAGAAGGCATACTATCGTTCAGACTCTCCTGCAGGTCTGCTTTCTTTTTTTCCAGGTTCTTCATCACCTGGGCCGCCATAGGGTCTGTTTCATTGATTTTGACCACTTCTTCTTCCTTGTGCAGGCTGAAGAATACGAGAAAGAAGAAGGCAGAGGTAAAAACATACATCCTGATGGGGTGCAGGTAGGAAGCCCGTTTACCGCGCAGGTATTCCTTCGACAAAAACCCGGGTTTAAACAGCAGGTACCGCAGCGTACTGAAGAACTTGCCATCAAAATGGGTAACATCATAGGCAAAATGGGTAACCAGGTGCCAGAAACTCTCTTTGGGTTCAATATTCTCCTGCCCGCAAATATGGCAGTAGCGGCCCTGAACGGTGGCTCCGCAGTTTAAACAGTTTTTTTCTTCTCTTTCCTTTAAATGCGACACTTGTTAACGTTTGATTAAAAATACAGAACTATCTGATTGCAGCAAGAGGCTGACCGCACTGTTTTTGGATTGTTGAAAACTGTACCTGACCTTTGGCAAAAATTAGCCCGATGCGTTTCTTCCTGGTTCTTATCTGCAGTTGTTTTTTTGCTACCGGTTTTGGGCAGTATTATTTTAATGATATTATTTCTACCCAGCTCAGCAACGAGCAGTACAAACTGCTGCGTTCGCAGAAAGTACGGAAGATCAAAGCCACTAGTTATGAGGCCGACAACAGCCTTACCGAAGGTTTTCAGCTGGAAGAAGATATCAGCATGGATGGCAAACGTATTATCCTGAGTACGGCCACATCAGCCGGTCGTTCTGCCGTTACCAACCGGTTTTATGAACTGAGTAAACTGAAAAGAACCCAATCGGGCAGTCTTAATATAGATACACGCACGGAATACAGTTATACCGATAAAGGGCAGGTACAGAAGATCGTACTTACCACCACCGACACCGCCATGAAAAGTACCTTAACAGAGGCACACGAATGGCAGTACGACAGTGCGGGTGCACCGGTGCAGATGTTAAAGATCAAAAACAAAACCGATACGGTAACCGTTGTATTCGTGAAAGATGAACAGGGACTGATAGCCGAGGAACACTGGAAAAAGAAAAACCGCACACTCGAAACCTATTATTACTATTACGATGCCAATAAAAAGCTCACAGATATAGTACGCTATAACAGCCGGTTAAAAAAACTGATCCCCGATTTCCAGTATGAGTACGACAGCAATGGACGGGTAAGCCAGATGACACAGGTATCGATGAGCAGTGCGAGTTATATTATCTGGAAATATACATATACAGACAAGGGGCTGAAACAGAAAGAGCTGGGCTTTGATAAGGATAAAAAACTGATCGGCCGCATCGAATACAGTTACGAATAACCCGGCTTACCCCTCTGGTAAAGGCTGGTTAGGGATCACCAGTGTAAAAGCTGTTCCCTTCCCATATTCTGAGCGTACAAAAATTTCGCCGCCGATACGGGTCAGTGCCTCTTTTACAATATAGAGCCCTATACCCAGGCCGTTCTTGAAATCGGTACTGCGGAAAAAGATCTGGAAAATTTTATTGAGATGCTCTTCAATGATGCCCACCCCATTGTCTTCGATATGGATCGTGGCATTTTTCTCATTTACCACGGCCGATAATTTTACACTGGGATGTGGTTCTTCGCTGCGCTGGTATTTTACCGCATTGGAGATCAGGTTATTCAGTATCACTGATAAACGGAAAGCATCGCATCGGAAGCTAACCGGCTGCTCTACATGTACATCAAAAACAATTTTGGGGTTCTGCATATTACAGAGTTCAATGGCATCTGTAAATAACTTCATAAATTCTACCTGTTCATGAATATCATCCAGGCGGATCCCCTTGTAGTACTCAATGGTTTTGTGAATGAACGCGTCCATCTTGTTCACACAACTTTCTATCATCGCAAAATACTCGTTCTCTGCACTTTCCGGCTGCTGCATTTTGGCCAGGTTCAGGATGCCGATGATATTGGCCAGCGGCGAACGCAGATCGTGCGATGTACTGTATACAAAACGGTTCAGCTCATCATTGGCTTTCTCCAGTTCCGTTACTTTATCGCTCAAAGCTTTCCGGGTCTGGTATAATTCATAGCCATTCTGGATGGCTGCAATCAGTTCACGTTCGTCCCACGGTTTTTTGATAAAACGGAAGATCTCTCCTTTGTTAATGGCATCAACCACCGATTCCATATCGCTGTAACCGGTCAGTAAGATCCGGATCGGATCAGGATGTGCGCGTCGGATAATATTGAAAAACTCTACCCCGGTGGTTTTGGGCATGCGCTGGTCGGCAATGATTACCTGGATGTCTTTTTCATTCAGGATATTCATCCCATCAGCAACGGTTTCTGCGGTATAGATATCATAGAGCCTGCGAAAACCCGCCTGGAATGCCAGCAGGTTATTGGCTTCATCGTCTATGTATAATACACGTACTTTGGAGTCGGGGGAAAGCATACGCAATGGTTGGATATTGGATTATGTCAGTGCTGTTTCTGGCAGCACCCGAAATAAAGATATTACAAATTCCGCACCTTTTCCACGGGTAGAATGTACTTCTATCTTTCCGCCATGTTTCTGAATGATCTTGTATACGATCGATAAGCCCAGTCCCGTACCCTCGCCCACATCTTTGGTAGTAAAGAAAGGATCAAAGATTTTTTGCCGCACTTCATCCGTCATACCCATACCCGTATCGCGGATACTGATCTCCATCCGGTCTTCTATGTCTCTGGTACTGATGGTGATAGACTCTTTTTCCGACTGTTCTTCCTTTTCCTTGATGGCCTGTATGCCATTACTCAGGATATTCATGAATACCTGGTTCAGTTTGCCCGGGAAACACTCGATCTCACCCTGCGCCTGAAAATCTTTTTGGATGGTGATATTCGGCGGCAGGGCATTTTTCAAGAGTACAATGGTGGATTCTATGCCCTCATGTACATTCACGGTTTTTACCTCGCTCTCATCCAGCCGGCTGAATGTGCGCAGGCCCAGCACAATTTCGGCCGTACGCTCCGCCCCTTCCTGTATGCCTTTTACCAGGCTGTCGATCTCTGTTCTCACATACCCCAGGTCGATCTGTTTTTTCAGTTTCTCTATCTCGGTTAATTTAACGGGGATCTCCTCTGCAGAAGCGCCATGCAATTGCTCATACGCATCAATCACTTCTACCAGGTCATTGATATCGAGTTGCAGGGGTTTGATATTTGATTTTACAAAATTGATCGGGTTATTGATCTCATGGGCAATACCGGCCGTTAGCTGACCGAGTGATGCCATTTTCTCCGCTTCTACCAGTTGCGACTGCGTGTCTTTCAGGTTTTGCAAAGTATCGCTCAGGTTTTCATTGGTAGCCTGCAGTTCTTCGGTTCTTTCGGCCACTTTTCTTTCGAGTACAATATTCTGGTCACGTACCAGCTTTTCATTTTCGAGGGAAGCTTTCAGGGCTTCTGCCTGTGATTGTTCTTTTTCCTTACGCAGGGCATTGATCTTATCCGCCAGGGCGATAGACAAAAGCGCTACTTCCAGTGCAGAACCGAGATAGATGGTATAGGTAGTGAAGTTATTATACGGCAGCAGCGACAGGTTGCGGAAAATGAGAATACAGAAAGATACCAGCAACAGCAGCCAGGCGAATAAATAGAAATAAGCCGCCTTAAATCCTTTGCGGGCAATGATTACACTGGTGGCCAGTACAGATACCACACTTACCAAACCATTATAATTCAGAATGGCATAACTGATTCCCGGCAACGATAACAAAGAACAGATCAGGCCGGCCACATACACCGAAGCCAGTAACAGTAACCAGCGATGCAGTTTGGGCGTATAAAATTTCGTTCGTAAAAAGTGAATACTGAAAATGAGCCCGCTTAAAGCAGAAAACGTAGAGGTAAACACCACCGCATAACGGTTAAGCCAGGCCTGTTCGGGCCAGAGATAACGGTAACCATAACCTGCCACCGTAACCTGTGCCAAAGCCAGGCAAAAGATATAAATGATATAATACAGGTAACTGTTATCGCGCGTACCATAAAACAGGAACAGGTTATACAGGAACATCACTGCCAGCACACCCAGGTATAAACCTGTTACAATGGTCTGTATATT
>SCVK01000390.1 GCA_004297075.1 Chitinophagaceae bacterium | reverse complement strand
GACTATTATTTTGCACCCGGAGAGTTGGCAGAGTGGTCGATTGCGGCAGTCTTGAAAACTGTTGACTGTAACAGGTCCTGGGGTTCGAATCCCTAACTCTCCGCTGATATCGGTTTATTAAGATAAACTTTAGGTAATAAAGCCCGCAAAATCAAGTGTTTGCGGGTTTTTTGCTTTTTAGCATTACCCCCATTTACCCCACTTTACGGCCATAGTTCAGTGAGTAATTCGTGGAGTTGCCTTTATTTTATAAAGACTCACTGGAATTTACACAAGTCCTTCTTTATTAACACTTTATAAGAACTGAACTATTTAGTTCACTACGCGATGAGCGTAATTTTATAACCTTACAAAGTGAGTAAAATGGAAAAAAGTTTCGGTTTGTTATTTTATCTAAAAAAGCCAAAAAATTTCAAGGAAGGCCAAAGACCAGTGTATTTACGGGTAACTGTAAATGGAATCTCATCGGAGATCTCCACCAAAAGAAAATGTGATTATTCGGATTGGAATTCCACTGCTGGCAGAATGGATGGCAAAACAGAATTTGCCAAGTCTCTTAATTCTTATTTGGATGTATTGCAAAGAAAAGTATATGAAGCCCGTAAGAATTTAGCTGAAAATGATCATCCCGTAACAGCTGAAAATATTAAATACCTGTTATTGGGAAAGGAGATCTGCGTCGCTAAAATTATGCTGATGGACGTATTTAAACATCATAATGAACAAATGGCGGCTCTGGTAGGCAGTGAATACGCACCGGGGACGCTTGAACGCTACACTACCTCCTATAAACATACCCAGTCCTTCCTGGAATGGAAATATAAGGTTTCGGATATGGACATTGCCAAACTGAATTATGAATTTATCTCAGAATATGAGTTTTGGTTAAAGAGTGTACGTAAATGTGACCATAACACAACCATGAAATACCTGAGCAATTTCCGCAAAATTGTGAAACGGTGCCTGTTGAATGGATGGCTACCAAGAGATCCATTTATAGGCTTTAAAATGACCAAAAGAGAGGTTGAAAGAACAGCATTAACGGAATTAGAGTTGCAGGCAATGGCCTCTAAAACATTTACAATTGAACGGCTCTCCCTGGTAAGGGATATTTTCCTGTTCAGTTGTTACACTGGATTGGCCTATTCGGACGTAAAAAAGCTGCGCCGTTCAGAGATTATTATAGGTATTGATGGTGAAAAATGGATTGTCAGCAAAAGGCAAAAGACAGATGTTACTGCCCGGATTCCTATTTTACCGACAGCGCTTGCCATCCTTGACAAATACCATAACCACACGGCTTGTATTATAGAAGGCAGGATATTACCTGTTTTAAGTAACCAAAAGATGAACTCTTATTTAAAAGAGATAGCAGACTCTTGCGGTATCACTAAAAATCTTACCTATCATATCGCGCGGCATACATTCGCTACCACAGTTACCTTAAGTAATGGGGTGCCTATTGAGACAGTTTCCAAAATGCTCGGGCATAGGAATTTGAAGACTACCCAGCATTATGCAAAGACATTGGATACGAAAATTAGTATGGATATGAGGCTATTACGCAATAAATTTCAATGAATCTGTATGTTGTACACTAAAAATAGGGCAAGTATTGTTTATTATTTAATTAGTAACTTTGAAATATGAATTCAGATCGCGAAATCATAGAATCTCTGGTTGCAGGTGGGTTATTGGGTGCAGCGCTTGGGGCACTTGTGTCAGAGGATAACCGCGGGGCAGCAATAGGAGCCATTGCTGGGGCAGCTATTGTAGCTTCTTTTCGTGCCAATCAGCGGGCACAGGCCACAGGTATCCCTGTTATTGAAGAGCAGGACAATGAACTTGTCAGGTTATATCCTGACGGCCGCCGGGAACTGATCCGTAAAATTCCACGGACCCACGCCAATATTCCCCAAAAATTTAAACTCCGTTAATGGAGAAGAAGCGGCTGCGGATTTTTGCCGGGCCAAACGGTTCTGGAAAGACCACGATTATCCAGGATCTGAGGGATAAAATTCCTTTTGGTGCTTATGTTAATGCGGATGATATTGAAGCTTCATTGCGAATAAATAGAGAACTGGACATTTCAGCTTACGGACTTGAGATTAATACGGATGCTGTTCAAGAGTTTTTGAAGCATTCAACATTCTCCCCGATAAAAACCCAAAATCCGAAACTTTGGACCTCTTTTATAATTGAAAATAATCGGCTCGAAATACTGCCAGGTATTTCCGTAAATTCTTATTTGGCGGCTGATATTGCTGAATTCCTGCGACAACAACTACTGATGGCCGGAAAGTCGTTTACTTGTGAAACAGTAATGAGTCATGAAGGCAAATTGAATATGATGGAAGATGCCAAAAAAGCCGGGTATCGTGTTTACCTTTACTACATTGCCACTGATGATCCTGAAATCAATATTAACCGTGTAAGCATCCGGGTAGCACTCGAAGGACACAATGTTTCGCCTGAAATTATAAGCAATCGGTATTACAAAAGTCTTACCCATCTTAAAAAAGCCATTCAACTTAGTGATAGAGCCTACCTATTTGATAATTCCGGTTCAGTATCAAAACTTCTGGCAGAGGTTACTGATGGTTTAGAGGTAAGCCTTGTGGTTGAAAATGAATTATTGCCCAACTGGTTTATTAAATATGTTGCTGAATAGAGAACAATCAGTATAGGCTATTAAATTGTATTAACATTTTTGTCAACTTTTAAATGAGCGAAATCCAGGGAAGCATACACTTTCCCGTACTTTATTATCATTTTCTGTTATCAACGCTGTGAAAATAGCAAAGCTTCAAATTAACTAATTTGTTCTCTTGATTGAAAGAGATAAGTCGCTAATACTTGGTGTAGTATCTTATTGAATTGTTTTTTTATGTTCCTGACATTCCGTTAATGAAAGTATCCACAAATCCTAAGATTCTCTTTAAAATTCTGTCGCCAATTTTTTTGCGTTCTAACAGCTTCGGCTCGCCATTTTCAAGAAGTTGTAATACTTCGTCACGCAAAGGCTCTCTTTCAGCATACAAGTAATCTTCAATTAAAGATTGTGTCTTGTCGGCTAAAAGATTTTCTTCTTTTACCAGCTTTTTAAAAGCTGCTTCCTGTTCATTATTCCAGAACTTTTCAAATGTTTCGGGAATGTCGTCAGCATCTTTAATGACTGGCAGATTTTCTTGGATAAATTTTTCTATCAATTCACGCTTGCTCCGCAAGTGTGCTTCACCACTTAAAAGAGTAAAGATTTCCTTCTCAGTTTGCGTTACATCTTTTTGAGTTTGCAATTTCAACTTAATGAGTAACTGAATAATGTATTTGACATTTATTTCATCACGATGAATTAATTCTAACTCAAAGTCCACATCTTCTAAAATGGAAACTTTCTCTTTTTGATTATTACTTTTTACTTTGTCATAAAGGTCAAGGTATTTGCTTTTATAGTCTTCAAACTTTTGTTCTTCAATTGATAAATCATCCCATTTAAAATCGGCAAATGCTGTTAGGATATTTTTTATCCGCATGAGTTCACGAAATGCTTTGATGAATTCCAATTCATCGTCCTCGGTTGCAAGGTCGTTTACACTGTTTACAGTGGGAGTAATTTCAAACAGGGCAAGAACTGCTTTGTTAAATTTCTTTACATACTCCTCATAAGGTTTGATAATGATTACTTCAATTGCAGCTTTGTTGCTGAACAGAGTAATTGCTTCATCTGTTGCCTTTTTAAGATTTCGGAAAGCAATTATGTTACCCTGTGATTTTAGTTCGTTTAAAATTCTATTTGTTCTTGAATACGCTTGTATCAATCCGTGATATTTCAAATTCTTATCTACATAAAGTGTATTCAATGTCGGGCTGTCAAAGCCAGTGAGAAACATATTTACCACCAAGAGAATATCAATATCACGGTCTTTAACTCGCTTTGAAATATCATTGTAGTAGTTGTAAAAACTTTCGCTGTCTTTGGTTGAAAAGTTTGTCCCGAACATTTTGTTGTAATGCGAAATGTAATCATCCAACTTTTCACGGCTGTGTTTACTTAAAGCACCTAAAGCTGTCGCATCACCAGTCACCGATAATTCTTCACCGATAAAACCATTCGCATCGGCATCATCTTCATTAGCAGTGTAGCTGAAAATAGTTGCAATTTTCAAATCGTGCTTTCCTTCCTCCTTGCATTTCTGGAAATAGTCATAATATTTTAACAAAGTTTCAATACTGCTTACACAAAACATTGCCGTGAACTCTCGGCTGTGTGTCTTACGGTTATGATGCACTAAGATGTAATCGGCAATTTTGTGTATCCGTTTTGGAGATTCCATTAACTCTTTTTTGTCAATGTCTTCAACTTCTATATCAATTTCTGTTGCTGATTCTTTTTTCTTATATCTACCAACATACTCAACAGAAAATTTCAAAACATTTTCGTCTTTGATTGCATCAGTTATTACATATTTGTGCAAACACTCGCCAAACAAATCTTTTGTTGTCCGTCTGCCACTTTCATTCTTAATTGAGTTAGCTGCAAAAATTGGCGTGCCTGTAAAACCGAATAATTGAATGTTGTTGAAAAATAAGTTTATGCGTTTGTGTGTATCGCCAAACTGGCTGCGATGGCACTCGTCAAAAAGGAAAACGATTTTTTCATCTTTCAGACGTTCCATTTTTCCCCAATACTGTTTCTTGCTGATTGCTGTATTCAGCTTTTGAATTGTTGTAACTATGAGCGGTGTATCATCAATAAATTGATTTACTAATTGTCTTGTGTTGTTTGTTCCGTCAATACAACCTTTACTGAAACTGTTGAATTCCTTGTTGGTTTGGTAATCTAGATCTTTCCTGTCAACCACAAATACGACTTTTTTGATCTGTGGAAGTTTGGTAAGAATTTGACTGGCTTTGAAAGATGTCAAGGTTTTTCCGCTTCCTGTTGTGTGCCAGATGTAACCATTTTTATTGCTATTCTTTACTCGATCAATCAATGCTTCAACTGCATAGAATTGATAGGGACGCAAAACCATTAAAATTTTGTTGGTTTCATTCAGTACTGTGTATTTGCAAATCATTTTGCTGATATGACAAGGATCTAAAAATTCAGAAGTGAACCCGTTAAGAATATTTGAAAGCCGTTTGTTTTCCTTGTCTGCCCAAAAAAATGTTTGTTTAAATGACTGGTTGCGATTGTTAGCGTAATACTTTGTGTTTACTCCGTTGCTTATTACAAAAATCTGAACATACTGAAACAAAGCAGAGTTAGAGGCAAATGAATGTCGCTGATAACGGTTAATTTGATTGAACGCTTCCTTAAGTTCAAGCCCTTTGCGTTTGAGTTCTATTTGCACCAAAGGCAAACCGTTAATAAGTAGCGTAACATCATATCGGTTTTTGTATTTGCCTTCCATTGTAACCTGATGTGTTACCTGAAATTGATTTTGACACCAGTGTTCGGTTTGGATAAACTCAAAAAATAAATTCTCTCCATTGTCTTTTACAATGTGCTGTTTTTCTCTTAACGTTTTTGCTTTTTCAAAAACAGAACCTTTGCTTAAAATATTCAGAACTCTGTCAAATTCTGTTTTGCTAAACTGAATGTTGTTGTGTTTTTCTAATTGCGTTTTGAGATTTGAAATCAAATCTTTCTCACTATTGATAAGCGTATAGGCATACCCAATTTTTTGTAATTGAGCAATTAGCTGTTGTTCTAATATTGCTTCGGGTTGCTTTGCCATTATTTAACTTGCTTCAATAGTATCAAGGTAATTAAGTAGTTCTTGTCTGTATGCTTCAATGTCTTGATCAAATAATGCTTTACTGTATCGTAAATTCCCAAACGGATTTTCTTCGTCAAGATAATTGTTAAATTCAGGGTTGTCTTCAAACTCTAAATCCTTTTGAAATTCAATACCTGAAAAGCAAGTAAGCAAATAATAGACTAATCCATCTGTCATTTGCATGATGAGATTGGAAAAGTGAGCATCACTTAAAATTTGTTTCGGTGATAATTTTCCGTGAGAAATATCGCCACGCTTATTTCTCACTTCACCGATTGTTTGAATTAAAGCAGAAGCTCTCTTGACAAAATCTGTTTCAATCAAATCGCTGTTCAGTGAAAGAGTTGCAACAGACTTTTTGAATATGTCGGGAAAATCCATCTTGTCAACCTTCACGCTGTCGTAACCGCTGTCTAATTGCCGCCAAATGAATTTTGAAATCCCTTCAGTAAGTGCTTTGCAACTCTCAATTGAAATATCCGGGTTCTTCTCAACATTTTTTTCAATTTCCTCTACAATCAACTGATAGTAATCTATGTTGCTATAGCTTTTTTCCAAACTGATTAATATGTCTTTTGTTTGTCTCATGCTTTAGCAAAACATTTTTTGAAGCAACCCTTTTCTGAATTGTTCTGTTTGCTGAATTTGAATTATTGTTGAATCTATTTTACAGTCCAGTATATTTAAGAAAGCTGCAATTTTATTTTGTTCTTCCTTACTTGGAATATCGATAACTAATGCCTTGACAATGTCAGCAGATAAATTTCCCTGTCCTCCTTGTAAGAACCTGCCTGTTATGTGCGTTTTATTTAGCTGAAAGTAAGCAAGCAAAAAATGTTTGTTGTGAATACTACGAATACATAAGACAGCTTGGTTTATTGCTCCTGAAATTTTCGATATGCCTGATTCACCACTTGTCGCACCATATAATGCATATAGCAAATCGCCTTTCTTCACCATCTTTGCAGATGAATTCTTTAGCCCTTCCTCTGTGATAAATTGCTCAGTCTTTTTTGAATTTATTTCACCTGATTTGATAAAAGGTATTTTTCCGTTGTAGTAAGATTTCTTTCCTGTGTCTGGTGTTCCACCTGAAAAGAATGTGGCTATCTCACCTAATTTTTTTGTTTCCCATTTTGGAAAATATTTTCCTTTGTCATCTTTGAATCTCAACTTCCGCGAAAATATTTTCTGAACAACTCCCTTTTTGTAATCATCCAACAATAATTTTTTGCATTTCAGTTCTTCTATTTTTTTATCAAGCACATCAAAGAATGAGGCAATGCGTTTTTGTTCTGAAAGTGTAGGAACATAGATTTTATCATTTAAAACATATTCGTTGTTCACCTTCATGTCGTTTTTTGCTCCCTTCTTTACAAGTGGTCGCAAATAGCGATTGGTGTTTGCATCCAAAGAAAAGTAATATCCTAAAAACGGTGCATAGGCAGTTTGTTTGTTTGGTTTGTAAACTGCATAGAGGGTAGAAACAATTCCTGCTTTGCTTTTATTCAGTCGGATAATTCCATAAGGATTTTCTTTCAAAGGACTTTTCGTGTAAACAATGTCGCCTATATCTACAACATGATATTGATGAACTGAAACGCCTGCATAACTTCTTCCCAAATGTTGTATTTGATTTACGATTCCATACTCACCTGAAACAGAAAGGACTTTGTCCTTTCCGAATTTCAAATTTTCATTTCTCTTTTTTGATTCGTACAAAAGTTCACTTAACTGTTTGTGTTCCCAGGAATCTTTAAACTCTGGAAATCTGATAAGCGGTTTGTTGCTTTTGTGTTTTTCCATTATTTAAAAAGGTGGATTTATTTTAAGTTGTCTACAAAATTTAATGAGTTCGGAATCTGTTTTCTTTATGTCCTTTTCCAAACTTTTCAGTTTCTTGGAAACAATTGCGATGTTTATTTGTTTTTCCTCTTCAAATGTGTTTACATATCTCGGAATATTGAGGTTATAATCGTTGTCTTTAATTTCTTGCAGCGTTGCCTTGTGGCTGTATTTGTCAATTACTTTTCTGTGCCGATAAGTCGAAATGATTTTGTCAATGTCAGCAACTCTCAAAATGTTTTGAGTTCCTCTTTCAAAATGTTCAGCAGCATTGATGAACATTACATCATTCGGCTGCTCTCTACATTTTTTGAATACTAAAATGCAAGTTGGAATACTTGTTCCGTAAAAAATGTTTGCTGGTAAACCGATGACTGCATCTAAATAATTTTTTTCTTCAATCAGATACTTGCGTATGTGTTCTTCCGCACCGCCACGAAACAATGCGCCGTGCGGTAGCACGATTGCCATTGTTCCGTTTTCGGCTAAATGGTAAATCATGTGCTGTACAAAAGCAAAATCCGCTTTGCTTGATGGCGCAAGTTTTCCATATTGACTGAAGCGGTCATCACTAGTGAATAAAGGGTTTGCACTCCACATTGCAGAAAAAGGCGGATTGGCTACAATCGCTTCAAATTGTTTTCCTAAATGCTGTGGATGTTCTAATGTATCTTCTTGTTTAATATCAAACTTGCGATAATGCACACCGTGCAAAATCATATTCATTCTTGCAAGGTTGTAAGTAGTTCTGTTGAGTTCTTGTCCATAAAAGTTGCTGACATCTTTAACTTCTTTAGCAACTCGTAAAAGCAAAGAACCAGATCCGCAGGTCGGGTCATATACTGATTTGAGTTTGCTTTTTCCAGTCGTAACAATCTTTGCAAGCACCATGCTCACCTGTTGCGGTGTGTAAAATTCTCCTGCTTTTTTTCCTGCACCACTGGCAAATTGTCCAATGAGATATTCATAAGCTTCACCCAACACATCTAACTCGGTGTCGTGTAACTTGAAATCAATTTTGTCAAGGTGCGATAGCACTTTCGCTATAATTGTATTTCGGGCTTCGGGGGTTTTGCCAAGTTTGGTGCTGTTTAAGTCCATATCCTCAAATAGATGGTCAAAGTCCTCCTCGCTATCAGTCCCCATTGTGCTTTGCTGAATGTTGATGAGGATTTTCTGTAAGTCTTCTAAGATGAAATTGCTTTCATCTTCTTCATTCTCGCTGATGCCTCTCTTGGCAACTTCTCTGAATAATTCTGATGGTTTTAAAAAATAACCCAACTTTTCAAGAGATGCTTCACGGACTGCTTCAATGAGTTCTTTACCTGACTTTGTTTTTTCTTTGAGGTCCTTGTATTTTATTTTATCTGGCTTGAGAATGCTGTCCGCATAAATCTCCATTCTCTCAGCAAGATATTTGTAGAATATAAAACCCAAAATATAATCCCGAAACTCGTCAGCATCCATTTTGCCTCGAAGGGTGTCGGCAATATTCCAAAGTTGCTGTTTCAGGTTTTTTTTATGCTCTTCTATCATTAATATTTTAGTTTTTTGAGGCGAAGTTATGATTTAAAAATTGCCTTTTATTCGTAAAAAATGAAATTTTTCATAGCACTTACTACGAAGCAAAACAAAGCGTTGGCGATTGCACTCTTTTGACTCTACCATTAGGTGGGTTTCGTTCGTTGGCAGGCAGAGACAAATGTGTGAAATGTGGGTTGGTAAAGAGTTTTTTCGTGCGTTGGCTTTATAAATGGCGTCGATTGTTGTCCAAAAGTTGTGCTCATAAAATAGTTAAAAGATCGTCAGTTTGATGTCAGCACCGTCACAAATACAGTTGCAAGTAACTTAGTTATACACGCCGTTCTATTACACCATTACAACTATTTTGGTTGGCTTGGTCTGTAAAACCTGCGATAATACATTTATTTAGTTTCTTATAATTATTGCGATCCTATAGAACTATTTCCTTCCTAAAGGAAAAAGATTAATCCCTTTTGCAAATGACCCGGATAATTCTGTGGATTATTTTTTGTCCAGTAAATTTTGTAGCATTTCAACCTTTTCTTTTTCACTTTTCACCAAAGCCTCATACAGTTCCACTATTTTGTCAATGGGATTGAAGTTGCATTTGTAGTTCTCAACATATGCTACTGATTCATCATGAAAACTGTTCGACACAATACTAATCGCCGCCTCCTCATCAAAATTCTTAATAGCATCTACCGGCACTTTCAAGACCTTGGCCACTTCAGCGAGTAAATCCTCTTCTATCACTTCTTTCTGCTCGAGCAGAGAAATTTTCCGCTGGTTCCAGTCTTCGCCCAGTTCCAGGGCCAGTGCTTCCTGTTTGATACCCAGCATTTCACGGAAGCGTTTTACGTTACGGCCCTGGTGTATTGTCTTTTCCATAGTAGATAGATTAGTCTTTATACAAATATATTGAAATTATCAGACCGGTAAAATACCTGATCTAAGGCCTTTGTTCCCGGTAATTTACCGCTTTCTGGTATAGTTTACCGGTATTAGTCGTCGGAATTTCAGCCCTAAAAATCTAAGGGTATGAAAACCAGTACCAAAATTGAGGAGCCAACCCGGCAACCCTCTATTATCCGCTTCCGGGACGATCAATACCTGCTAACAATGGAGGATCTGCGGGAACAGACGGGCCACAAAGCCGGTTTACCTCTTGTTTGGTGTCCTGCCATTTTACAGTTTATTTCCTATCAGGATGGGAAATTGCGTTTGCGCAATACCTGTAAACAGGAGTCCTATCTGCTTTCACTGACCATGAAACCGGATGGTTTACAGGTTACCTGCGACTGTTCAGATAACAGTAAACCGGTTTGTTATCACATATATGGTGCCTTACGAACCCTGATCGGGACATTTGGAGAGAGTTATTTTAAAAAACTACTGCCAGAGGGTGCCATGGAACTGGCTTTTAAACACAGATTCTGTTTTGATAAAAGGGAATCCAGTGCTGGGCTGGATGTTTCGGTAAGGGAAGAATTACAGGCCGTTTTCTGGTTGGATAACCGGATCGTGGTAACTGACCTGTCAGCCATGCTAAATCTCCCAGCAGAGAGTTCAAAACCAAAAATATTTACCCAATCAAAAAAAACTGGCAGTGGTAGTGAAGATGGCATTTGCTATCTATGGATTGTCCCTTATCGTAATAGGTTCCAGCCCTTTATGGTTCCTTGCGCCGGTAAATTGAACAAGGCTCAAACAGAGATTAAACAGTTCTACGGTTTTTTAAGTGCTTTGCAGCAGCCCTATGATGGCTTATTGACTGAGGCCCAGCAGGAATTGAATAAAACCTGTTTTGCCCACTGGCAACTGGCTGAAACGCTACCCGGGAGGCTTATCAAAGCGGGACTAGTTCAATGCCAAACCCATACATGGATTGAGGTACTGAACCACTGGCGAGACCTGATCGACCAATTATCCCGGCAGGCATTTGTTTACGCCTATTTTCTGCACCGGGTAGATCAGTTAAAGAAAGACAAGCCCCACAAACAAAGGGCTACACGGATTATTGTTTCTACCGATGTGCCTGTGGTAGCCTTCAGCTTAACGGACAAGGGGGTGTACTATCAGTTCAGAACGGAGATATGGATCAATGGAGAACTGATGCAGGAATATGAAACCGATACGAGCTTCTTTGTCTCACACAAGAATACACTCTATTTGCTTGGGTCATTGCGAGACGCTGCCATCCTGCAGTGGATGGATCAACTGGATGGAGTAATCACGATTTTTAAAGAGCATTTCGCGGCATTTGAGCAAACCATCCTTGCGCCCATCCGGCAGCATTATCCCATAACCACCTACAAAACCAGTAAGCCACATGAGACCCTTTACGATCTACCAGGCAGCATTTGACAGTTTTCAACATACAGGAAGGATGATTGTAGACCTAATCGGAGAACTGGTGGAAGTGGACAGGATTTATTTATTGGGAGGTTCCTTGTACAGAAGAAGGACGGAGAGCATGTTTAATCAACTGGCACCATCGTTACAATACGTGGCAGATTGTTATTGCCTCATCCTGTTGCCTGATACAAACACTGCCCGCTTAGTACAATTGCAGGATCAGATAGAGCAACATTGTACGAAGATCCTGCCTATGACCGCCATCGTACTGAGTACCAAACAGTTCGATAGTTGGTTACAGGATGGCCATTCATTTGCCCTAAGGGTGCATACTTGCGCTCCCTTACTCTTGCAAAAAGATACCGGATACCAGGGAACCCTGGGAACGATAGATGAGGTGGCAGAATTAAAGAGACTCGAGATGACCCATAAGGAAGGGCTAAAAAGGGTTGATGCGTTTCTGGCGGGGGCAGAACTATTTTGTCTGCGTAAAGAAAACCGGATGGCAGCGTTTATGCTGCACCAGGCGGCTGAACAGGCTTTGAGTACCCTGCTAAAAATAACCACCGGTTACTACTGCTGTACACATAATATCGAGCGGCTCCTGCGATATACTGGCATGGTAACCCACAGGGTTAACGAGATTTTTCCTAAAAATAATGAACCGGAAAAAAGGCTGGTAAGCCTGCTGCAAAAGGCCTATATCGACAGCCGTTACCGGGAAGATTATACCATGCCAGAAGCGGATGTACGGGACCTGCTGGGAAGGGTTGGCGAACTAAGGAAAATATTGATAGAATCAGCTGAAGCATCGCTACCAAAACTCTAACAGCGATCTCACCAAGAAATACCGATTTATCATTCGGTAAGATATTT
This sequence comes from Chitinophagaceae bacterium, assembly GCA_004297075.1. Taxonomy (GTDB): domain Bacteria; phylum Bacteroidota; class Bacteroidia; order Chitinophagales; family Chitinophagaceae; genus Sediminibacterium. The sequence goes on along the minus strand of SCVK01000390.1, from coordinate 2,785 downwards.
CTGCATTATTTTTTGATTGGCTTTCGACTGATGTTCATAAAGTGTTTCCCAGGCCTTCTGGTACTTATCGTTTTCATATTCTTGTGTAATCCATTTGTCTCCCAGTAGGTAGGCATATTTGGCAATAAAAAGCATTACCAGCCAGAACAGGATACGACCGAAAACTACCTTATAATACTCAGTTATTCCATGCTCAGGGAATAGCAGGATCCGGAACTCCTTTTTAACGGGCTTTGCATGGCTATCTACCTGTGCAGAAAACGTCTCCATTTTCTGCATCAAAAACGTCTTCAGTTCCTCGTTTTGTCTGGCCGATTTTTCTTCCATCCGTTGTAAAATCAGCACCTGTTCTTCTAAGAACTGGCCGTTCTTCTGAGCCAATTGGTTACTCTGCTTTTGTTCTTCCAGTACCTCGGTAAGTACGGTTTCAATGATCTCGTTTTCCATGGGACTATTTTATAAATGAAGGGATTGGTTTTTCTTTCTTTTCTTTTCCAATAATTCATGCGGGGTATATTCAAATTCATGCTCAGGTCGCAGTAAGATTTCAAGAGCTTTAGGTAAATCAGGGAGATAGTCGGGTAACCTACTTTTGGACATTCCAGGGCGGTTGATTTTGGGATCCGGGAGCAACCTTTTTTCTTTTCGCAGATCCTGGTGGATCAGCCATTGTTTTTTGGTCAGTGTCAACTGTAAAAGCCTTTCAATTTTTGACAGGGAATACCCCAGTTCACTACCCTTTGCATACATCTTTTTATTATCCCGAAAAGCAATCCCCCTGGCTTTAATTACCGCATAGCCCTTTTGCTTCATCCGGCTTTCAAATTCCACGTAGGAGGTACTTTCCAAGAGACTGATCCGCAGATCGGTTTTCATAGTCTCTTTGCGGCTGTCCAGCCGCGGGATATTGCGTCTTTCTTTGGGCAGGAAACGCTTGGGACTTTCCACCTGTTTTAGGTTGTATTTCAGCTCTATTTTCCGGCAGCAGTTGGCTATCTTTTTGTAGTTATTACTGTCACTTAAAGTCTTCCCATCAAACCCTACCCGGTTAACTACGATATGGAGGTGCAGGTGACCAGTATCATTGTGCGTTACAGACAGGTACTGATGCTTATCAAATCCCAGTTCTTTGGCACAGTCTTCTGCCATTGCTATCAGGGTGGTTTTGTTCGGTGTTTCACCGGGTGCCAGGCTAAGGATTACGTGCATCACCGGCTTGGCCAATCTGGGGTTCAAAAAGCGGACATCATTGAACTGCCTGATCAGTTCCTTTTTATCGCCAAAACACTGGCTAAAACTGATCAGTTCTGCGCGGTTGGAGGGGTCGGATTTTAGCACAGCGTTCCGCTTGTTTTCAAGCACATAACTGATGCAGCCGCGGAAGGATTTTCCGAGTATGATTTTGCCGATCATTTGAGATGATTTTTAATGTCTACCGCAAGCTGTTTAACGGACAGACTGAGCTGGTTTAATTGGGCTCTTTCCAGCGCATTTAGTTCATCCAACTGGTTCCTTTTTTTAGCGATCTGGTTTAGGTTGGCGGCCAGGTGGTTGAGGGTGCCGGTGAATTGCAGGATCTCTTTGGGTAGCCTGATTTTTCGCATGTCAATTTTACTGCTCAGGCCCAGGTTGCGTAAGTATTCAGAAACGGTTACACCGCTGTATCGGGCTTTGGCTTCAATGGTTCTCTTTTCGACAAAGGTGCATTTTACGCCCAGTAGCTTATTGCGCTTAACGGCCTTGGGTGGCCGCCCACCTTTGTTTCGGTTCGGTGATTTGGTTTCTGTTACGGTTATCATATCTCACTTTTCAATGTCCTCGATGTGTTTCCCTTTATGAATCCCGCCAGCGGCGGGATGAATAAAGCCAGCGTTTCGGTAAAACCGAAACATAGCTGGCTCCTGAAAATTTAAGGCCTCATACCTTTCCTTTGTGAATGGCTCTGATCTAGATGCTCTTTTATCAAATACTCGTTTAAGTCCTTATGATCCTTATACAGAATGCTTTTATCCTGGTACTTACTTCCCATTGCCAGCAGATCTTTGGTAACAGATAACCCCATATTGTCCCGGTCAAGGTAAAGGTGAACAGAAGGGTATTTTTCAAGTCCTGGTTTGATCTTTTCAATAAAGCCAATGGAGTTTAGAATCAGGAAATTGGGCTGCTGTTTTGGCAGTAGGATCAGTTTTCGTTGGTGGATGGCCTGGTAAGAAAGGAAGTCGAAAAAGCCTTCAAAGAGTAGAACACTTTTAGAGAAATCCTTGCCAAACAAAGTTATTTCCTTGGGGCTGCTGCTGCCTTTAAAATGCGCACTCCGTAACTCGAAGCCGCCCGCACTGTTTTTGAAACCGATAGCGGTAATTTTCTTGTCATATAAAAGGAAGTCTACTTCCCGGCAGAAACTGCTGGCGATATGTAATGGGATTTTCCGGAAGGACAAGTATTCCTGTAAAGACCTTAATTTGATGCTTTTTCGAATATCGGTAATGGCGATTTTTCCCTTTTCATCAGCCTTGGAAAGTGCTTCGATCTTGGAATGTGAAAATGGCTGGTGAAAAGAAAATGGATTTTGTTGACTTAGCTTCTCTAATAGTTCACCCACAGAACATTTGTAATACAGGGTGCCAAAATCTACCAGATTACCTCCTGTGGAAAGCCCAAAATCATACCAGACATTAAAACGCCGATTGACCTTAAATGAGGCTGTTTTTTCCAGGCGTAAGGGGGAAAGATACCAGTAGTCGTTATTCCTGATTTTTTGAGGCTGAAAGCCCAAATAACTGAG
>SCVK01000438.1 GCA_004297075.1 Chitinophagaceae bacterium | reverse complement strand
GCAGAACAGCGACAGCAGGATACCGATGATCTGCGTGGTCGCAAATCCGAGTACAGGTCCTAATCCGAAATAAGCCAGGATGATCGCTGTTAAAAGGGTAGTAACGTGTGCATCCAATACCGGAGACAGTGACCGCCTGTAACCATCGTTCACTGCATTCTGGTAGCTTTTGCCTTTGGTAAGCTCTTCCTTGATACGCTCAAAGATAATTACGTTGGTATCTACCGCCAGACCGATGGTAAGTACCAGACCCGCAATACCGGGGGCCGTCAGCGTAAAGCCTAAGGCACTCAGGATACCGATGGTGAACAGCAGGTTCAGGATCAGGGCGATATTCGCTACCCATCCACCTGTGTTAAAGTACAACAGCATCAGCGCAAAGATTACGATAAAGGATACGAGGAACGACATTGCTCCACCTTTTATGGATTCTTTACCCAGGGTAGGACCTACCTGTTGTTCCTGGATGATTTTGGCAGGAGCAGGCAGTTTGCCGCTTTCGAGGATTTCGGCCAGATCCTGTGCTTCTTTAATGGTATAACTTCCGGAAATCTGTGAGTTACCGGTAGTGATAGGCTCATTTACATTCGGAGCAGAGTACACAAAATTATCGAGTACTACGGCAATGGGTTTACCCACGTTGCGGGTGGTCATTCTTGCCCAACCGGCAGTACCGGCTTTGTCCATATTCATTTTAATGGCAATACGGCCTCTCTCATCATAATCCTGAGAAGCACTGATGCCTTCACCACCCAGTTCTGCCTGGCCATTGTCCAGGGTCTTGATGGCATATAAGGTCAGGATATCTTTCAATTTAGGATCATCCAGTTCCGCTTTACCGTACATGAATACGAGATTGGAAGGGAACTTGTTCTTCACCACATCCAGGCGCAGGTAATCATTCAGGGTACCGGTATCCTTAGAAGGGATATAACCGATAGAAGCCGGGTATACCGCTTTACCATCCTGACCGGCATAAGGCTGGCTGAACTGGATCAGACGGCCGATCGGGTTCTTGTTGGCATTGAGCTTGGCCGAATCGGCTTTGGCAGCAGGTTTTGTATTACCCGCAATGGCAGACAGGGTAGACGTTTTACCGGTATCGGTTTTAGCCGCTGTTGTAGCGGTTTTAGCAGTATCTGCTGTAGCAGGCGCTGCTTTGCTGGTATCGGTTACTTTTACGCCGTTCAGGTAATCTTCTACCGCTTTATCAGCAGCGAGGATACCGTTCTGTAATTCTTTGCTTTCGAAAGTATATACTTCAAAAAACTGGAGGTTGGCAGTTGATTGCAGGAAGGCACGAACCCTTTCCTTATCATTTACACCGGCCAGTTCAATATTGATATATCCTTTAACGGGATCGGGGTTGATATTGGGCGAAGCCACACCAAAACGGTCGATCCTCGTACGCAGAATGCGGTAAGTGGTATTGAAAGCGATATTGGCCTGGTCTTTCAGGTAAGAAGCCACTTTATCATCGCTGTCGTCGATTTTTACTTTGGGAGGTGTTCCGCTACGGGCCGCAAAATAAGGGGCCAGTTTGGCA
>SCVK01000389.1 GCA_004297075.1 Chitinophagaceae bacterium | reverse complement strand
TGCCCTGATCCGTTTGCTGTAAACACTTTCCATTTTTTTGTCGTTGTTCTCGTACGCCACAGTAGTTAGTTTTTTGGTTTTCGAATCCTTTTTTAAGTATGACAAATATAGGATTGTTTACGAATTACCAAAATTTTAGCAGAAAGTCCGGAACAGGGGGTTTCGGAAGGCCCGGAACACAGTAAATATGCGGGTTTGGGCTGGTTACCGGGTGATCAGGATTCGGTCTTATCCGGGCTGTTCTCCATCAGTTGCAGCCTGAATAATTCGGCATAATAGCCATTCTTTGCCATCAGGGTTTCGTGGGTACCCTGTTCTACCAGTTCACCATTTTCAAGTACGATGATTTTATCGAAAGGAAAACTGGAGAAAATGCGGTGTGTGATAATGATGGCTGTTTTATCGTGCAGGTAGCGGTACAGGTTGCCAATGATTTCATTTTCCGTTTTGGCATCAACCGCACTCAGACAGTCATCGAATACAATGATCTCCGGTTCTTTGATCAATGCCCGGGCAATAGAGATCCGTTGTTTCTGCCCACCGCTTAACGTTACGCCCCGTTCACCAATCATGGTGTCATACCCTTTACTGAACCCGAGGATCTCTTTGTGCACACTGGAGAATCCGGCCGCTTTTTCGATGGTTTCCTGTGTGGCAGGACTGGATAATCCAAAACTGATATTATCACTTACCGTATCGCTGAACAGAAAAATATCCTGTTGTACATAACTGATCTGTTCCCGTAGTGTTCGCAGGTCAATCTGCCTGATATCGGTACCGCCGATACTGATACTACCTTCCTGCGGGTCATAGAAACGTAGCAGTAGCTGTGCCAATGTAGACTTACCGCTGCCGGTTCTGCCCAGTAACAGGATCTTCTCTCCTTTCCGGATATGCAGGTGGCAGTTTTGTAAAGCCTGGATACCTGTATGCGGATAGGTGAAACTGACATGATTAAAATGGATATCGCCAGCTACCGGTGTAGTTACTTTTTCTGCACTGTTGGCGATGGTGGGTTTGGTTTGCAGAAACTCGTTCAGCCTTTTCTGCGAAGCAGCGGCCCGCTGGATCATGCTGGCCGTCCAGCCGATGGCACTTACCGGGAAAGTGAGCATATTGATATAGATCACAAACTCAACAATCAATCCCACTTTACTGCTGTCTTCCAAAGCCTGGTAACCTCCCACCATAATGGTCACCAGTGTACTCAGTCCGATCATCAGTGCCATACTCGGAAAATAAATCGCTTCTACTTTGGCCAGTCCTACCGCATTGGTTTTATACGATTCACTGTTCCGCTGAAAAAAACCGAGCATGGCTTTTTCCTGTACAAAGGATTTGATGACCCGGATGCCGGAAAAAGATTCCTGCGCATTGGTGGTGAGATCGGATAACAACCCCTGGATCTTTTCGCTTTTTTTATTGATGACACTGTTCACGAGGTAAATCGTGATCGCTAATACCGGCAAGGGGGCCAGTACGAGTAAAGTGAGCTGTACATCTTTTCGCAACATATTCACCACGCAGAAACCAATGAGGGTGATCAGGTTGATCAGATACATCACTGCCGGACCTGTATACATTCTCACCCGGCTTACATCTTCCGTCATCCGGTTCATCAGGTCGCCGGTGCTGTGTGTTTTATAAAATTGGGTATCCAGTTGCTGGTAATGCTGGAAGATCTCGTTTTTCTGGTCAAATTCGATATGCCGGCTCATCACAATAATGGTTTGCCGCATAAAGAACATCAGTATGCCCCGTAAAATGGCCAGGCCCAGAATGGTAAGGCTGCAAATGGCCACCAGCCAGCCAAAACCGAAATTACCCGCCTGTATGGTGGTAATGAACCAGTTTACCAGCGAATCATGCACCGGTTTGGTGGCGGCCGGACGGGCTCCGGGTAAACGTTGCTGTACCTGGTTCACCACAAAACCGGTAACCTGGGGTGCCAGCACCGCAAAATAGTTGGAAGCCACCACAAAAAAGATCCCGATGAAAAAACGGTTTCGGTATTTCCAGAAATAGGTATTGAGGGCTGCGAGGTGCTTCAATGATAGTACTTGTTTGTACAAAGGTACAAGCCGCGGCCTATCAAAACCCGGATCAATTGGATGAGTGGGTAAATACCGGGTTATTGGTAAGTTTACCACTCATTTTTCTATATTGCTTTGCTGAAGGTATTGGCACCGCTATGGTTACGCCAGAGATAGGCATCCATGGCCGCACTGATGATGCGGATAAAGGATCTGCCCTTTTCTGTTACCTGTATTTTGCGGCCGGACACTTTTACCAGTTCATCTGCTTCCAGCAGCATCAGTTTGTCAAAAGCCGCTTCTATAAATGCAGGATCCAGCACCGGGTGATCCAGCACCGTTTCGTTCTCACACATCAGTTCCAGGATCTTTCTGCGGATCACTGTATCCTCCTCACTTAATTGATGGCCATGCACCAATGGCAGAATACCCTGGCTGATTTTTGCTTCGTAGGCTTCCACTTCTTTTTCATTCTGTGCAAAACCATACCAGGCATCGCTGATGCTGGATACACCCAGACCAATGATTAGCTTCGACCGGGTAGTTGTATATCCCATGAAATTCCGGTGCAGTTTGCCTTCGCGGGCGGCGGTAAAAAGTTTATCGTTGGCCAGCGCAAAATGATCCATCCCGATGGGCTGAAAACCGGCTTCTTCCAGCAACTCCCTCCCCCTGCTGTACATGGCCCATTTATCTGCCGCGGCAGGCAGATCGGCTTCTGAATATCTCCGCTGTACTTTGCTTTTCCAGGGCACATGCGCATAAGAATAAAAGGCGATCCTGTCGGGCATCAGGGTTTTGATCAACTCAACGGTATGTTCCACACTGCGTACGGTCTGGTGTGGCAAGCCATAAACGAGGTCTATGTTAATGCTTGTATATTGATATTTCCGTGCCCAGTTTACCACTTCTTTGGTTTTTTCAAACGATTGGATCCGGTTGATCACAAACTGCACTTTGGGATCGAAATCCTGCACCCCCAGACTGATCCGGTTAAACCCTACCGATGCCAGTCGTTTGATATGTTCTTCGGTGGTATAGTTCGGATGTACCTCAATACTGAATTCATGATCATCCTTAACAATGGCATCTTTGGTAATGCCTTTGATAAGCTGTTCCAGGTTATCGGGACTGAAAAAAGTAGGGGTACCACCTCCCAGGTGAATCTCTCTGATCACAGGTGTGGCGGGTAAGAGTGAGCGGTACATGGCCCATTCTTTCAGTACGCTGCTGATATAAGGATCTTCCACGGCATGGTTAACGGTGATGCGTTTGTTACAGGCACAGAAAGTGCACATGTTTTCACAGAAAGGCAGGTGGATATAAATACAGAGTTCTCCATTCTCTTCGAGGAAAGTATTTACCACTGTCTCTTTCCAGCTGGCTTCGGTCAGCGTTCCAAAATCCCAGTAAGGTACCGTTGGATAACTGGTATAACGGGGCGTGGGCAGGTCATACTTCTGTAATAGGGATAACATAGCTGTGGTCATGGTAAGGGTTGTAATTCGGAGCAAAATTATTTCGCCGCAACCCGGTAAAATATGATAAATGTTAGGCGAATCCTGTGAATGTGGCCAAAACTGTCATGCCACTGTAAAATAAACAGAGATAAGTATCTTTAATCATTCCCAATTGTAAAATGCCACATATGAAAAGAACCCCCACCCTTTTATTTTCGCTGCTGATCGCCGTAAACCTGTTGGCACAGCCTACGCAGAAACCACCACTGCATGGTAAGAACTGGATGGCCATTACCGGTAAACCACTGGCGGCTACGGCCGGTTCTATCGTATTTCAAAAAGGCGGTAATGCGGTTGATGCAGCCTGCGCCATGCTGGCCGCTACCTGCACCATGTGGGACGTGCTTAGCTGGGGTGGCGAAACACAGGCATTGATCTTTAATCCGAAAACCAAAAAAGTAATTGCCATCAATGCACTCGGTGTGGCACCTACCGGCGCAACGGTTGATTTTTTCAAAAGCAAAGGATACAATTTCCCTCCAGAATATGGCCCATTGGCAGCAGTAACACCAGGTACGGTGGGTGGTCTCTGCCTGATGCTGTCAGAATTCGGCACCATGAGTCTGCAACAGGTGCTGGCACCCGCCATGCAGCTGGCCGCCGGTTACCCGATTGATGCACAAACGGCCAACAGCATGGAAAGAGGAAAAGACCGGATCAAGGAATGGCCCTACTCTTCTAAGGTTTTTCTGACACATAAAGGCGAGAAACGCGAGGCCCCCGAGGCAGGAGAAATCTTTGTACAGAAAGATCTGCTGCAAACATTAACCAAACTGGTAGAAGCAGAACAGCATGCACTAAAGAAAAAGAAAAGCCGGAAAGAAGCTATCATGGCAGCTTACGACCGTTTTTATAAAGGTGATATTGCCGATGAGTTTGTGAGAGGCAGTAAAGAACAGGGCGGACTCATTACCAAAGAAGACCTGGCCAAATGGAAGCCGGTGATCGAAGAGCCGATGCAGACATCTTACAAAGGCATTGATGTATACAAACTGCAGCAATGGACACAGGGCCCGATGATGTTGCAATCGCTGAATATCCTTGAGAATTTTGATCTGAAATCGATGGGATACAATAGTCCCAAATACATTCATACCGTTTACCAGGCCATGAACCTGGCCTATGCGGATCGTGATTTTTATTATGGTGATCCGGCATTTCCGCCGGCAGAACCCATGAAAGGTTTGTTGAGTAAAGCCTATGCCAAAGACAGGGCCAAACTGATCGGTTTTGAAAAGAACGATGCTTTTGCGCAACCCGGTGATCCCTATCCCTATGAAGGCAAAACAAATCCCTTTACAGACCTGATCAAACAACGAAGAGCGCTGACCGATAGCGAAGCCGGTTCAGGTAATGCTGTTCCCAAACACGACCAAACAGCCATGCTTACCGAGCCGGCAAGCGATGAAGCTTACATGGATCGCTTATGGCGAGGTACCACTTCTGTTGAAGCGGCGGATACTTCCGGCTGGGTAGTGTCTATCGTGCCCAGCGGTGGCTGGTTACCGGCCTGTATTGCAGGTAATACGGGTATTGGCATGAGTCAGCGCATGCAGAGTTTTGTACTCGACCCGCTGATTGATCCGTTTAATGTGGTGGAACCGGGTAAAAGACCCAGGGTTACCTTAACCCCTTCGCTGGCATTGAAAGATGGCAAACCTTTTCTCTGTTTTGGAGTACAGGGTGGCGATACACAGGACCAGAATCTGGTACAGTTTTTCCTCAACATCGTAGAGTTTGGGATGACGGTGCAGCAGGCTACCGAGGCGCCTAATTTTAATACCAACCAGCTTTGGCTATCACTGGGCGGCAGCAAACTGGCGGATCGTTTACCCAAACCCGGCAGTTTACTTTTATCAAATCAGACGCCGGCGGGTGTGAGTGATGAGCTGAAAAAAATGGGCTATAAAATAACTACGGGCAGCAGAACCAGCGGACCCATCAATGCCATCCTGTTCGATTGGAAACATGGTAGTTTGTGGGGTGGCAGCAGTAATAACGGAGAAGATTATGGTATTGGCTGGTAACAGCGTTGATAGATATGAAAGAGCCATGGTATAACAACCATGGCTCTTTTTATTGCGTAAGTTTTCATTACAAAGTAGCGAGATCGATCACAAAACGGTATTTCACATCGGAACGGATCATTCTTTCATAAGCTTCATTGATATACTGGACCGGAATTACTTCTATATCCGATACAATATTTTTTTCTGCGCAGTAATCCAGCATTTCCTGGGTTTCCTTGATACCGCCGATCATGGAACCGATAATGCTGCGGCGTTTGGTGATCAGCGAGAAGGGTGATAAAGAAGGTTCTTTGGAAGGTAGTCCAACGATCAGTAGTTTCCCCTCTATATCCAGCAGGTCGAGGAATTCGGTATAGTTGTGGTTGGCTGAAACCGTATCGAGGATCACATCAAAATGACTGGCATGTTTTTTCATCGCGTCTTTATCGGTAGACAGCAGAAAATGATGTGCCCCCAATCTTTTGGCATCGGCTTCTTTGGAAGGTGATGTGCTGATCACGGTTACTTCTGCCCCAAAGGAAACGGCGAATTTTACACCCATGTGTCCCAGTCCGCCCAGTCCTACCACGGCCACTCTCTGTCCAGCCCTAACCCCCGCAAAACGCAAAGGCGAGTAAGTAGTAATACCTGCGCAGAGCAAAGGTGCCGCCGCGGCCGGATCCAGTTTATGCGAAAGATGTAATACGAATCGCTCTTTCACCACGATCTGCGAAGAGTAACCACCTTGTGCCACGGTTACGCCATCTCTTTCCATGGCGTTATACGTGCCTGTCATCCCTTCTTCGCAATATTGTTCATGGTCCCTGTTACAGTTTTTGCAGGTGCAGCAGGAATCCACCATTACACCCACCCCTACTTTATCGCCGGCTTTGAAACGGGTTACATTGGCACCGGTATTCACTACTTCACCGATAATTTCATGGCCGGGCACCATGGGATACATGGAACCGCCCCACTCATCTCTGACCTGGTGAATATCGCTGTGGCAAACACCACAGTACTGGATCCTGATCTGTACATCATCTGCACGGAGGTCTCTTCTGCTGAAAGAAAAAGGTTGTAAGGGCGTTCTGGCATCTACTGCCGCATAGGCTTTTGCAGGAATCATAGCAAGTTAGTTTTGGGATGAATGGATCATTTCGTGATAATCTGATATAAAAATAAGCCGCTCCGGGAAGGCAGCCTTTGATTATTTACGAAAACGTTTACTCCGTTCTTTTGTTCAGCAAAGACAATTTTTTTATAAGGCAGAAGATCAGTTTGGATCAGTGATATATAAATTCTGACAAAACCGATCCCACTGCATGTTTTCCGGGTTTTGTTCCCGGTTACCCCCAGCGTAGCCGCCAAAGTCTTATTTCCAAAGTTTCTTATCGGGTTAATTATTCAGTTTGATGAAGCCACCGTCGATCGGGTAATCATTTCCCGAAATAAAAGAAGCTTCTTTACTGCAGAGATAAAGGGCCAGCGAAGCCACTTCGGTGGTATTGGCCATGCGGCCGATGGGTTGCGACTGCGACAGTTTTTCAAACATCTCTTTTTCCTTGCCGGGATAGTTTTTGGTGAGAAATCCATCCACAAATGGTGTATGTACCCTTGCCGGCGAAATGGAATTACAACGGATACCCTGGTTCAGGTAATCTTTGGCCACACTCAGTGTCATGGCATATACCGCACCCTTACTCATGCTATAGGCAAACCTGTCGGGGATGCCCACCAGTGCGGCAATGGAAGCGATATTCAGGATTACACCACCACCCTGTTTGATGAATAGCGGAATGGCTTCGTGTAAACAGTTGTATGTGCCTTTTACATTTACGTTGAATACTTTTTCAAAATCCGTTTCACTGGTTGTGGCGGCGGTACCGATATGTGCAATACCGGCGCTGTTGACCAGGATATCGAGCTGGCCGATGTTGCGGAAAATTGTTTGCACTTGAGCCTGGTTACTGACATCACAGATATGATAGGCCGCTTTACCGCCTGCGTTTTGTATTCCGGCAACCGTTTGTTTTACCTGTTCTTCATTGATATCGATCAGGTGCACGAAGGCACCCTGGCCGGCAAATACCTCGGCCACTGATCTGCCGATCCCGCTTCCGCCACCGGTGATTACGGCTGTTTGTTGGTTGAGTGAAAACATCATTCGCTGCTGCTTAAGGTTGTAAATAATCTTCTTCCAGGTCAAATAGTTTATCCATCAGGATCCATTTTTCACCCGGTTGGGCAAACGGTAAGGGTTGCTGAAAATGCCACATCAGTTGTTCCCATTCCTGTACTTTTTCATTCCCGGCATCGGCTGCCGCTTTTGCGGCAAAACTAAATGCGTCCTTCACTTCCATGATCATGAATAAACGATTACCGGCACGGTAGATCTGCATCTGCTGAATGCCCGATCCGGTAATACTGCTGATGATCTCGGGCCATACTTTCCGGTGCCAGTCTTCGTATGCGGCAATGCTGGCGGCATCATTCACCAGGTCCAGTGCCAGGCAATATCTACGCATGTGATTGATTTTTTTGAACCCGGTGCCCCTTCCAGCCAAAATAGGCAACAATGGCAAAACAGAGCAACGGTACAATATAACCTAACTGAATATTTCCGGTCATATCACTGATCTGCGCCATGATAGGCGGCAGGATGGCACCACCCACAATGGCCATCACAATCAGGCTGCTGCCGTATTTGGCATCGGCCCCCAGATCGGTAATGCCCAGTGAAAAGATAGTTGGGAACATGACAGACATAAAAAAAGCAATTCCGATCACCGCATATACTGCCGGTAACCCGTGTACAAACATGGCCACCCCACAAAGAATGGTGCTGAACAAACCATACAAGGCCAGTAAACGGGCAGGTTGGATGAAACGCATGAAAAAAGTGCCGGCAAAACGTCCAATCATAAAAGCCATGCCACAACCCCAGCCCAGATAATCTGCGGCTTTGATCTTATCAATTTGGGCCGCCTCTACCGCATAGAGAATAAAAAAACTGAACACACAAACCTGTGCCCCCACATAAAAAAATTGTGCCACTACTGCCCAGCGTAAATGGCTATAACGCAGGCTGTGAAAAATAGACGTGCCCGCCACTTTTTCTTCCTCATCATGGATCTCCGGTAATTTAATCAGGGCAAATAAAACGGCTACCACCAGGATCAGGCTGCCCAATACGAGGTAAGGCATTTTTACACTGGCGGCTTCCGATGCAAGGGCTACCTGTCTGGCGGCGTCCGTCATGGCCCCCAGTTCCTCATCCGAAAAACCTTTGGTAAGAATAATCCGGGCACCGATAATAGGTGCCAGGGTAGCTGCGAGTCCATTGAATGACTGCGCAAAATTAAGTCGTTGTGTGGCCGTAGCAGGATCTCCCAATAAAGAAGCATAGGGGTTGGCGGCGGTTTCGAGTATGGTTAATCCACAGGCAATAATAAACAGTGCCAGCAGGAAAAAAAGATATTGCTGTGTATTGGCCGCGGGAATGAATAAAAAAGAGCCGATGGCAAACAAGAGCAGACCGGTAATGATCCCGGCTTTGTACCCGTATTTACGCATCAGGTATCCTGCCGGTAAGGCCATGACAAAATAAGCGATGAAAACGGCCGAGTCTACCAGGGATGACTGCAGGGTACTGAGACTGAAAGATTTTTTCAGGTGCGGTATCAGGATAGGATCCAGGTTATGTACAAACCCCCATAAAAAGAAAAGGGAGGTAACTAACATAAAAGGATACAACAGGTTTCGCTGTTGCGGAGACGCTGGTTTCATAAGCAGGCAATCGTTTATTCCATCTAATGGAATTTTGTTCTTTTATATGGATTGAAACTAAGGTTTTCTCTGAATCATTCCATATTTTCGCAACGTTTTTTACAGAAAATGATCCCATTATGATACAGGTAATTCACCGGGCAATCGACATACTCGAATTTGTGGCGCGAGATCCCGAAAGACCCAAACTGCTGGGTGAGATCTCTGCCGGCATTAATCTGAAGCCCGGAACCTGTGCCAATATTGTAAAAACCCTCACCCTGCGTGGTTACCTCGAAAAACTGGATGCGCAAAAGGGTTACCTGCCGGGTAAACAGCTATATACACTGCTCGGTAATACCGGCTATAAAAAAGACCTGATAGAAGCCGCCGACCTGGAAATGGAGATCCTGACGGCAAAACTGAAAGAAAATACGCTGCTGGCGGTACTGAATGGCGAGAACCGCGTGGTGATACACCGCAAAGAAAGCGACCAGTTAGTACAGGCGCATACACCGGATGAAAAAAAAGCCTACGATTCTTCTACCGGTCGTTTACTCATTGCCATGCTGCCGGAGGAGGAACTGGAAAAATACATCGCCCGTTTTGGCCTCCCCTCTTCGCAGATCTGGCATGATGCCAATACCCAGCGTAAATTTTACCAGCAGATAGAACAGATCCGCGATAAAGGTTATGCCGTAATTGAAGACAGTGTACAGATCATTGGTTTTGCTACCGGCGTGTACCGGAATGGCGCCATTGTGGCCTGTCTGAGTATTTATATGCCCGCTTTCCGTTGTACCGATAAGATCCGTAACCGGATGATCAAACTGGGACTGGAAGCCGCCAAAAAGATCTCCCGAAACCTGGATTAATCTCTGCTAAGATGTAATAAATCAGGGGTGCTGTGTAAGCGCCGCTGTATGATTATTTTTATCTTTACCTGTGTGTTATTCCTTCCTTACTAGTGCTGTCTGCAGATTGATTATCTGTTCTTTCATTTTTTGGATGGCTGGTTCACTGCCGTCTTCTGCCCAACAGGGCTCCACTATTATACCTGATGCGCCTGTAGCCAAAGACACCATTAACCAGCGCGACCTGATCGATATTGTTGTAAAATGGCTGCATATCCGCGACACTGATCTGAAAGTGGATGGCAGGAAAAAGATCTATTTTTCTTTTCTCCCTTTCGGCGCTTCTGTTCCCGGAGGGAGTGGTACGGCTTTGATCACGAGTACCACCGCCGGTACCTATCTCGGGCCACGTAAAACCACTTATCTCTCCACGGCCAGTTTTGCCCCGTATTGGAACTTTAAGGGTCGGTATGGTTTGCCATTACGCACAGCGGTCTGGTTACCTAATAACACCTGGACCATACAGGGCGATACCCGTTTCCTAAATTACCCGCAGTTTACCTGGGGTCTGGGCAGCACGCATAACAATACTACGCCGCTGCTGGTAGACCAGGTGTATATCCGTTTTCACCAGCAATTTTTAAAACGGATCAAACCCTACCTCTTTGCCGGTGTGGGTTATCACCTCGACTACCATACCAGCATTCAAACCGATGCGGCACCGGGTACACTGGGTCAATACACTGGTTATGCTTACGGAACCGGCAGCCGGTCTTTTGCATCCGGATTGAGTTTGAATTTTTTGTACGATTCGCGGAATAACGCCATTAATCCTTTGCCGGGGGCCTATGTAAATCTGGTCTATCGCCAGCAGACAAAAATATTGGGTAGCGATGATGACTGGCGTTCTTTATTCATTGATATGCGTAAATATGTATCGATGAAACCCAAGGATCCCATACAACAGAATACGCTTGCTTTCTGGACCTATTTGTGGACCTCTCTCGATAATGGCACCCCCTACCTCGATCTGCCCAGTATCGGTTACGATCCGTACAATCGTTCCGGCCGTGGCATAGACCAGAATCGCTACCGGGGTAAAACACTCTATTATGCCGAAGCAGAATACCGGCGTGACCTTACAAGGGATGGTCTATTTGGTTTTGTGGTTTTTGGCAACCTCACTACCGTAAGTGGTACCGGTGGACTTTTCCGTAACTGGTATCCCGCCGCCGGAACGGGTTTGCGGGTCAAGTTCAACAATGGATCCAAAACCAATATCGGAATCGATTATGGATTCAGCAAAGGATACAACAGCATCCTCATCAGCCTCGGCGAAGCCTTCTAACACCTCTGTGTACCTCTGTTTCTCTGTGAGCTCTGTGTTAAAAGATAAAGCAGCTGATATAGCATGATTTTTTAAAAGAACGATTTACGGATTAGCGGATGACGGATTGCCGGATTTTTTTGCGGCACCCAAGACAAACCAACAATCCACAAATTCGCTACCCCTTTACCCGATGATAATGCGTGCCAGGAATTTTGAATGTTATTTCAACACAGAGAGCACGGAGGAACAGAGTTGCACAGAGAGATGCACTTATGGGAGTAGTTCGCTGAGAACTTATTCCGGAAGATTGCGTAAGAAGAAATCACGGATATTGCCTCCCATGATTTTCTCGATAGCAGCTCTATCGAAACCCTGTTTACCTAATTCTGTAACGATCAGGGGTGCGCCGGTTACATCAAAATGCATTTCAAAAGCACCGTCCCAGTCAGAGCCGAGGGCTACTTTATCAATCCCGATCCTGTCGGCTACATATTTAATGGTTCGCGCGGTGGCGGCGGCATCTTTCCCGCATACGGCGGTTTCCCATAATCCTACCCCTACCAGTCCATTACGTTTGCCGATCTCGTCCAGCTGGGCATCGGATAAGTTGCGTTGGTTATCGCACAAAGCCCGCACACCGGTATGCGAAACCAGTAAGGGACCGGTATGGTGCTTAAACACATCGCTGATAGTGGCCTGTGAACTATGGGCCAGATCGATGGTGATATGGAGGCTGTCCATTTTCTTTACCAGTTCAATTCCTTTGGGGGTGAGCCCGGTTTTGTTCATTCCATGCGCAGACCCCGCCCATTCGTTGTCGAAGAAATGGGCAAGACCGATATACCGTACACCGGCCTGGTAAAAAACGTCCAGGTTGCTGAGGTCGTTCTCCAGCGGTTGGGCGCCTTCTAAACCCAGCATACCTGCTGCCAGTTTTGGGTTTTTTGTTCTGTCGGCTATAAATTGTTTCAGCTCTTTTTGAGTGGTAACTACCCGGAACGCTCCTTTCGAATTTTTAGCGAGCCTCTCCAGATCTTGGCACTGGCGCAAAGCCCTTGTTTTGATGCTGAACCAGTTGCCCGGTGTTTGTAACTGCGCAAAATTGAGCAGACCGATCTGGTCTGAGTTGGAAGGGTTTTGTTCGATATTGATGCCCGCCGGCACTTTACTCACAATGGTAAACACCTGCAAAGCCATATTGGCCTGCTGCATGCGGGGAAGGTCTACATGACCATAATTATGCAACCGGGTCAGATCGCGGTTCCATAACAAGGCATCGCAGTGCAGGTCGGCTATAAAAGGGATGGAATCGTACCAGCCCTGTTTGGCAAAGGGGCCTTTCAGGGTTACTTTATTCTTAGACCGGTCGAGGTATTGCGGCACAAAAGCGAAAAAGAGAACAGCGATCACGACAATACTGATCGAGAATACGCGCAGAAATTTTCTCATAGCAAACCAGTTGATTCCATGTAAATTATGAAAAAAAAGGAATGCTCGGCGGATAGCTTTCACAGATAACTGCCATCTGCTGCCAGTATCTCTTTCAACTGCTGTATGAAGGAGTCGATCTCATCCCTGGTATTACTGAATGAGAATACCAGCCGCACCTCCTGCTGATCTGTATCCCAATAATAAAAACGGGCAACTGGTAGGAGTTGTTGATATACAACCCAGGGCATTACCAGGAATACCATATTGGTGTTAACAGGATACATAATCAGTGAACTGTTGATTTTTTCCAGTTCCTGTTTACAATAGGTAGCCAATCCATTGGTATGCTCGGTTATTTTATGCCAGAGTTGGTTATGAAAAAGGGCAATAAACTGTGCTGCAATAAACCGGTTCTTGGATGCGAGCTGCATGCTTCTTTTAAGCTGGTATTTGATGTTTTTAAATCTGCCGGGCGAAATAAATACAACTGCTTCGCCAAATAATAAACCAGCTTTGGTACCTCCTATCGTTATCACATCTGCCCCGCTGGCATTAGCCAGGCTGGCTAACGAACAGTTCAGGCTGGCCAATGCATTAAAGATCCTGGCTCCATCAATATGCAGTAAAAGACCAGCTTCCTGGCAGATATCCCTGATAACTGCCAGTTCATCCAGGTCGTATACAGTGCCATATTCGGTAGGTTGTGTAATGGTAAGTACACCGGGTACAGGGATATGTATGCCAGTTTGTTTATTGATCTTTTTCTGTAAATCTTCGGCATCAATCTTGCCGTTTCGGGTATTGATTGGGTATAACCTGCATCCTGTAAAAGTTTCTGGTGCGGTAGATTCAGCGTTATACAGATGCGACACATCTGAACAGTACACAGACTGGTATTTTTCTGTTATGCAACCGAGGGCGAAATTATTGGCACCGGTACCATTAAAACAGAAATATATTTCAGCTTCTTCAATACCCAGGAAATCTCTGCACATGCGGATGGCTTCCTTTGTATACCTGTCTTCACCGTAAGAAGGAACAAAATCTTTGTTGGCATCTGCCACTGCAGCCATCACCTGTGGATGCGCCCCATCAAAATTCTCACTTGAAAAATACATCATCATCTTTTTTTCAGATATAGAATTGCTTTTTCAACCATCAGGTCTGTACCGGGTTTTTCCGTCTCTTTTTGCCAGTTGATAAAAATAGCCGGTTTGTATGCTTCTCTGGGTGTTCCATTCATATGGTATAATCGCTCGGCAGGAAAAGTGAACCGGATTTTTGTGTTAGGCATTTCGAAACTATATACTGCACCTATCAAATGTGCCAGGTCGGTGCCGATAATAGTGGTGGAAGGTCTGTTCATTGCATCAAATCCTACCAGAATACCTTCTGCTATGCTGCCTGTCCAGTGATTGCCCAGTACCACCAGTGGTTTATTGTAGTATTTTCCTTTGCGGGGAGATACAATCTCTGCCCAGCTTCTTTTGATACCGGTTGATTTTTCCTCGGCATAATACTCGTGTTTCTGATAATATCGTTCATTATCGATGAACCATCCTAAGATGGCTTTGGCAACAGCCGTATTACCGCCACTGGGCGTTTCCCTGCAATCGAGGATAAGCGATCGGGTATTGGCAAAACTTTGCATGATGCTGTCAAAAATCGGGATCAGGGCATTATCATAGAGACAATCATTGATCCTGATATAACCGATATTACCTATGCGCCTTGATTCGATTTTAGATTGATATCGAATATGCTCTAACTGTAATCCTTTCTGATCAGGATAGAAATTTTGCTGAATTCCCTGGTATTGCAGGGTCAGAATCCGTGGTTGTATATGGTTACCCGCCAGCGCCAATCGAAGGGCAAAACTTTTGGCTTCATTGTTCAGCGGCACAACCGTTTTAGGTAAAAAGGGTTCTATTGCCATGCTAACAGGTATATGATTGATGGCTATCACTTCCATTCCCGAACGAACACCAGTTTCAGCTACCCCAAAACCTCTTCTTACTTCCGTAACCACAGGTTTCCCGTTGATATATTCTGCCCAGATATCTGTACCGGAGGGAACCAGCCGTTGTGAAAGATTTGTATTGGTGTTAAAAACGGCATGATGATCGTAAATCTCATACATGGCTTTTTCCAGTAACTGAATAAACTGGTCACGCCGGGTAATGGTGTCTAAGGCAGGGGTATACAGTTCTTTTACTTTGTTCCAGTTGGTTTGTTTTTTATCAAAGTAGCTGTATTCTTCGTTTACGGTTGACCAGAAATAGAGGAAGTCCTGCCGATACTGTTCTGTGCTTATTTCAGATTTTTGTGCCAGTACAAATGATTGCAGCCATAATAGTATTGATAAAAGGGGTATCGCTTTCATAGATTTTTTTGGTCTGATGTTGAATGTGCAAAGCAAAAATATCCAGCCGGCCGTAAAAATGATAGTACGATATTGCAGAAGAAGGATTAGGCTTTCCGGTAAGCCAGGGGTGTTATGCCGGTGATCTTCCTGAAGACTCTGCAAAAATGAGTGGCATCGTAAAAACCGGTTTCAATCGCTATGTCCAGCAGGTTATTGTTTGTTTGCAGTAAAACCTTGCTTTTTTCGATGCGCTTCAGAATTACATAATGGTTAGGAGTTAAACCGGTTTCCTGTTTAAAAAGGCGGATAAATTTGTACTTATCCAGTCCGAATTTACCAGCCGCATTTTCCAGTGAGAATTTTTCGAAAATTTCTTCTTCCAGGTATCTCCGAAACCGGGTATTGAAGTGGTTTGTATCTGGTGTAGGGCTAGCATAACAGGTAACCAGTTGTTGCAGGGCTTTTTGTAAGGTTTCTTCCAGGTCGGAACGGGGATCGTGGCATGATGCAGCAATGGAAAACAGTTGCTGAAACAATCCGGGATCCTGTATCAGGGCATTGTTAAAAAATACGGGAGTATTGTTATTCAGGTAGGTTACAATATCCGGAGAAACATAAAAGGTAAAAAATGAACTGCCCACCCGG
>SCVK01000388.1 GCA_004297075.1 Chitinophagaceae bacterium | reverse complement strand
ATAACAGAACCGGACTATTCCTGCTTCATTTTTAAAAATAATCGTTCTGTATCTTCTTTTTTACAGAGTTCCGTGCCATAATTCATGGTAGCAGCTGTTCCGGCAGCCACCCCGTATCGTAAAACATCCTCCAGCAGAAAGCCTTCCGACAAAGCCAATACCATAGCACCAACCATGCTATCACCGGCACCCACCGTACTTTTTACCGTAACAGGAGGTGGTTTTATGATATACTGTGCTTCTTTGCTTACCAGCATGGCACCAGCGGCACCCATAGAGATAACCATCATTTCGCAGCCGCCCTGGTTAATAACTGACCTGGCAGCAACAGGCAGCTCTTCCTGTGTCAATGTCTCCTTTCCATATAAATTACTCAGTTCGCCCAGGTT
Source organism: Chitinophagaceae bacterium (assembly GCA_004297075.1). GTDB lineage: Bacteria > Bacteroidota > Bacteroidia > Chitinophagales > Chitinophagaceae > Sediminibacterium. The sequence continues at coordinate 10,561 of SCVK01000388.1, read as the reverse complement.
GGGTTTGATCAGAAAAACACCCACTTTTACCGCTTCCTGTAATGCTTTACCCGAAGTGTCTACCACCAGTTTGGCATTTACTTGTTTGGCTATAAGAGCCAGTCTGGCAAAAAAGTTCTCCGGTACCCCTGGCGGCAGGCTACCGCTGGCCACAATAAAATCAAGCGCAGTTTGCTGTTGAATATAGTTCAGCGCCTGCTGCCATTCGGCTTCGTCAACCGCAGGTCCCGGCATACCAAACCGATATTGAAGATGAGTGGCAGCATCTACCACCATAAAGTTTTCGCGGGTAGCTCCCTGTATAGGTAATGCCACAGATTGGATCTTTTCTTTGGAGAGCAGCGCAGAAAATTCATTACCGGTAAATCCGCCTGCCAGGTAAACCGCTTCTGACATTCCACCCAGTTTATGAATGGCCCGGGATACATTAATACCGCCACCACCAGGTTCTACGGTAACACTTGTACACTGCAGTTTCTTTTCCGGAACCAGTTTGGGTACCGTTAGGTTTTTATCCAGCGCCGGGTTTAGTGTTAGCGTAAGTATCTTTTTCATCCCGTAAAAGTACTACCCTTACCAGTCAACTCCTGCAAAGCGGCAGGTAAAAAAACAGCTGTGGGTACACTGCGCATGATCTGCAGGTCATCCAGAAGGCTGCTCTCATTATCGAGGAACCGAAGTACCCGTTGTGGCGGGTTGTGCCGGAAAATAGCGGCAAAGATTTCGGAACCAGGCATTTTACGTTTGGCAAGCACCTGCAGTAATACACTATCGTACAAAGCAAATTTGCTGTTCGTAAAACTGTGGTGCAGATCAATCTGTTTGCATGCTGCCAGCGAACGAACGATGGCCTCTGCCCTTTTCTGAATAAAGCGGAAAGCGTATCCACTACTACCCTTGGCCTGACCGCCTGCAATACCCGTATACACCACCCTGCCCTGCTGTAAAGGGAATCGATGGTTGGTCATGGGGATCACGCCAAACTCTTCATGCTGAATGGTATAATTTTTCAGCTTCAAATAAGATTCGATATAGCCTTTCAATGCCTCGTCATACGCTTCGGGAGGCAGGAGCTTTTCTGTGAATAAGGTATACTCTACCAGTGCCGTAGTTGGAGATGCCGGAAGCACATAAAAAAAAGTAGTGCCCTGTTCCTGGCTCACCCGGAAATCCATGAAAGTAGCTTTTGCAGCATCGAACACTGGTTCCGTTGTTTCAATCACCCAGCCTTTAAAATGCTGCAGCAGGTACACGTCCCTGCTACCCTTTTGTGCACCCAAAGGGTGTTGCATGATATCGCCGAAATGAATGCTGTTGAATACATACTCTGCTGTATACGATGCCTTATCAGTTGTAACCAGCGCCAGTTCGTTTTCGGTTGTTATTGCCGTTACTTTCTCCTGGCGCCACTCAACATTGGTATGAGCAGCAGCCGTTTTTTTAACCAAAGCATATAAATCAATACCCCGGATCATTTTGTACTGATATGGGCTGATAGAAAATTCTTTGGAAAAACTACCGGAATAAAACCGAAGGGTTTGCCAGCGATGATGAACGATCGGCTCAAATAGCCCTGCTTCTTTTTCCCAGAAACACCAGGTACGGTCGTTGACTGTTTTGGGTGACTGCTCAATGACAAGTATTTTCTTATCCTGAAAAAAAGGTTCCTGCATCATCCGCAGCAGCAAACTGGATCCTGCGCAACCTGCACCTGTGATGATATAGTGGTAGTGAATTGTCAATTGTGAATAGTGAATATATATGCCATCATCTTTTACGGGGCTCCCCTATATACTTTATATACCCTATGTACTTTATATACTCTATCTACTCACCCCCTTCCCTGCAAAGCTTCATCCTGCTTCACTTTCTGCCAGTATTTTCTCGCAACAATCAGCATCCCGAAACTTTCTCCTTCTTCTTTATCCAGGTGTTTGTGATGCATTTTGTGCGCCCAGCGTATGGCTTTGATATAGCGGTTATTACTGCGGGTGAATAGCTTAAAGCGCTGGTGAATAATGATCTCATGCACGAGAAAATAAGCAAATCCATACAGCGCTATACCGGCACCGATACTTACCACCCAGTATACCTGGTTCATACTGCCCAGCATAATACATAACCAGCTGGGTATGGCAAAAATGACAAAAAAAGCATCGTTTTTCTCAAAGAAACCGGGACCTTTCTGGTGATGATCTTCGTGCAGGTACCACAGAAATCCATGCATCACATACCGGTGGGTTAACCAGGTAATACCTTCCATGATACAGAAAGTGGCCAGTGTAATGAGGATGTACAGCAGTATATTCATAATAGCGTTCTGAGTGCCAGGAAAAATAATGTCTGTATAATCAACAAATGTACAGCGAAATGGTTGGCTTTGGGGAAGCGGAACCAGCGTAAGGCCATTAACAAAGCCAGGCTGATCAAAAACCAGCAGGCGTAATTAAACAATGGGATGTCCGGTCCGGCCCATTGCCAGAAACCCAACTGCATGGCAACCGGCTCCATCAGCCAGTCGAAGAAAGTAGCCAGCAAAGCACCATCGATCACCAATGATAAAGCGGCTACCCTGGGGGGGAGGTGAAACCCGTCTTTCTCTATTTTGTTTTTGAACCAATCATGTACCTGTTGCATCACCGCACTGCTGCAGAAGATCACCACAAACCAGTTGAGCCCGATCAGCCAGGGTACTTCGTTGAAGTTGGGACCCAGTACCGTTCCGTATCGATAGTTACCAAACAAATGACCGGTATGCACCCCGATCATCTCTGATCCCATGCCCACTAAAAATGCCAGGGCAAAAAACAGGAAAAAGGAAACATTTTTCCCTTCCTGGGTCCAGATCAGCAGCAAAGCCATCAACCCCAGGTTCAGTGGGGTATTTTGGATGAACCAGTCTTTGTAAGGCGTAAAAAGAATACCAATCAACCCACTCAGGTGAAAGAGGATCGCGAGAAAAGTGGCGATATGTTGTTTTTCGAATCTCATTTCCTGTCTGTAGCTGCTATCTCACTCATAATCTTCGCGCTCAGTAAACACAAAGGTATGCCTCCGCCGGGATGCACACTGCCTCCTACAAAGTACAAACCCTTCACCGCCCTGGTAAAATTGGGATGCCGTAAAAAAGCAGCCATTTTTGAATTGGAACTGGTTCCATATAATGACCCCATATAGGAAGCCGTTCTGGATTCTATGAGTACCGGATCCAGCACTTCTTCTGCTTCTATCAAAGGCTCCAGATCAGTCTGCAACAGTCGGCTCAGTTTTTTGATAATAACATCCCGGTATAAAGCCCGGTAATTCTCCCAATCCTGTCCAATATTGGCGGGTGCATTCACCATCACAAACCAGTTCTCACAACCCTGGGGTGCCTGTGCACCAGGCTCACACTTACTGGTGATATTGATATAAACGGTAGGATCATCATACATTTTCTTCGAACGGAACAAATGATCGAATTCGGCCTGGTAATCCAGTGTAAAAAAAATATTGTGCAGATCCAGCTGCGGAAACTCTTTGCGCATGCCCCAGTAAAAAATCAGGGCACTGCTGCTACGCTCCTGTTGTAAAACCTGTTGGGCCCTACTGTCGTCGTTCATTAAATGACGGTACGTAAAGTACACATCCATATTACTCACTACTGTATCTGCCAGCTGGTTCTCATCGTTCACTACCACCCCACACACTTTCCCTTCGGTGTGTATGATGCGCTGAACAGGCGTGTTAAAACAAAAATGAACACCTTTTTTCAGTGCCAGTTGGTACAGCGCGTTGGTAATGCTGATCATGCCTCCTTTGGCATAAAAACTTCCTTCATTATGTTCCAGGTGAGGGATCAGGCTCAGCATACCCGGTGCCTGGTATGGATTGCTTCCATTATACGTGGCATAACGGTTAAACAGCTGCACCGTTTTGGCATTTCTGAAATAGTGGCTGTTCAGCTGGTGCATGGTGCGGAACAGGTAGGGCCAGCGGGTAGCTTTCAGGGCCCGCAGAATGCCGGCTTTAAAAAGCGTAGCGGTTTTATGTAGCGAATACTGCAGAAAAACAGATCCGATATCGCGGTAGATCCTTTCTGACCGGTTAAGATAAGCAGCCAGTGCTCCGGGCGCTTCGCCTAATTTTTCTACCAGTTCCCTGTCAAACAGATCACGATCGGCATAGGCTTTCACCATGGTGCCATCTTCATAAAAATAATGACAGGATACCGGCATCTTATGGTAACTGAAATAATCCGCTATTGGTTCACCGGCCAAAGCAAATAATTCCTCTATGTTCTGTGGCTGGGTAAACAAACTGGGACCCGCATCAAACTGATAATCGCCGATAGTAAAATGACTCAGCTTACCACCCGGGTAACTGTTTTTTTCATACACGGTTACTTCCATACCCTGTACTGCCAGTCTTATAGCGCTGGCCAGACCGGCTACACCGGCTCCTATCACAATAGCTTTGTTACCTGGGTTCATACAATAGGAAGAGAAGGTAAAACTTTTTCACGAGGCGGGCTGCAGCTGTTTCCACCAGTGCAGTACTTTAGGGAAGGCAATATGGAACCAGGCCGTGTATTCAGCCGGTTTGGTTTGCAGAGCATCTTCTATTTGCTGCATCGACATATATACATAATCGCTTACTTCTTTTGTATCGGGATTGATCCCGCCATCGTGGTAACCGACATATACATGGTCAAATTCATATTCGGTAAGCCCATTATCAAAGTCTGCCTTGTATACAAAATCGAAGATCTTTTCCAGTGTCGTTTCAAAACCCAGTTCTTCCCGCAAACGGCGGGTGGCAGCAGCCAGGGTTTCTTCGCCGGGGCGTGGGTGACTGCAACAACTGTTCGTCCACAAACCCCCGCTATGATATTTATCTTTGGCACGCTGTTGCAACAGCATATCGCCCTGGGCATTGAAAATGAAAACACTGAAAGCCCTGTGTAATACAGCTTTCTCATGTGCCGCCATTTTTTCCATGGTTCCGGTTAACACATCATGTTCATCAACTAAAATCACTTGTTCCATGTAATGCAAATAAAACGAAGATATAATTTACAACAGGTTTAACTGACTTCTGATACCTGCTTTTGCCAGGATCATCATTTTGCCATAGTCAGGTATACGTATCCTGTTCTCCAGGATGCTTTGCGGATGCATTTTTTTGATCTTCCTGAACAGCGACACATAATATTTATACGCCACATACACCCCAAACCTGGCTTTTACCGGCAGCAGCAGGATGCCTTCATACGCATGATCAAAATCGTGCTGTATATCCGCTTCAATCATGGATTTATCCCTGGCGGTGAAATTCGAAAAATCGCAACCCGGAAAATACATACGGTCCAAGCCTTCTACATCCGCTTTCAGATCGCGCAGAAAATTTACTTTCTGGAAGGCGGCACCCAGACTGCGGGCATACGGCTTCAGTGTTTCGTATGACCCCTTGTTGCCATTGCAGAAAATATACAGGCACATCAGCCCCACCACTTCGGCACTGCCGTAAATATACTGTTCATAACCGACCCTGTCGTACTGCCTTTTCTCCAGGTCCAGCTCCATACTGTAAAGAAAGGCATCAACCAATTGCCGGTCGATCCCGAACTGGTTCACCGTTAACTGAAAACTATGCAGTATCGGATTCATGCTTACGCCACGGTCAATGGCTTCGTAGGTTGCCTGTTTAAACTCCTGCAGTAACAGGGTTTTATCATGTTCGTGAAAAGTATCCACGATCTCATCCGCAAAGCGCACAAAACCATACACATTAAAGATCGGCGCACGCAGATCCTTATGCAATAGCCTGATAGCCGAAGAAAAACTGGTACTGTATTTCTCGGTGGTTATCCTGCTGCAGTCCTGGCTCACTTCATGAAACAGGTTCATCATGGTGTTGTTATTTGAGATGTTTTAGGTATTATTTTGTGAATTGTCAATTGTCAATTGTCAATTGTCAATAAAATCTTTCTCTTTACCCTTTCCTATTCACTATTGACCATTGACCGTTCACGAAAATGCTTTCACTACTTCTCCCGCCACCACTTCGCCGCTGATCAGGCTGGGAGGTACGCCGGGACCGGGAACGGTTAGCTGTCCGGTAAAGAACAGATTATTCACTTTCCTGCTTCGGCACGACGGTTTTAAAACAGCTGTTTGCAGCAAAGTGTTCGCCAAACCGTAGGCATTTCCTTTAAAAGCATGGTATTCGCTGATAAAATCGCTGTGTGCAAAGGATTTTTTATAGATAATGGCCTCTTTGATGGACTGTCCGAAATGTTTTTCCATCCGGGAAACGATCTGATCGAAATATTTATCTCTTAACGCTTCCGTATCATTTTCCAATCCGGTAGCTACCGGTATCAACAGGAACAGGTTTTCACAACCTTCCGGGGCAGCCAACGGATCAGTAACCGATGTGGCACTCACATAAAACAAGGGATCAGTGGGCCATACTTTGGTATGATAGATCTCGTTTCCATGTACTGCAAAAGAGGTATCAAAAAACAGGGTGTGATGCTGGATCCCTTTGATTTTTTTATTCAGACCCACATAATACAGGATACAACCCGGTGCCATTACCCGCTTATCCCAATATTGATCGGAATAGGACCGGTATTGGTTGGGCAGCAGTTGGGTTTCGATATGGTGGTAATCCGCTCCGCCGATCACTACATCCGCTTCGTATGTAGTGGTAACTCCCTGCGGGTTGGTGGCTTTGATGCTGCGGGCCGTGCCGTTTTCGATCACGATCTCGGTTACTTCCTGTTCAAAGCGGAATTGCACCCCCAGTTCAACGGCCAGGTCATACATTCCCTGCACAATCTGGTACATCCCTCCTTTCGGAAACCAGGTACCGCCCTTGATATCGGCATAGTTCATCAGGCTGTATAAGGCCGGTGTTTTCTCGGGCAATGCACCGAGAAACAAAACCGGGAACTCCATCAGCTCAACCAGTTTGGGATGTTTGAAATATTTGGCCACATGCACTTTCATCGAGCGGAATACATCGAGTTTCAGTAAACCTTTTGCCAGATCAAGATCGAGAAATTCTGTGAGTGATTGTCCTGGCTTGAATACGAGCTTTTTAATTCCCACTTCATATTTATAGGCCGCTTCTGTCAGAAATTTATCCAGTTGTTCGCCGGCACCGGGTTCGATGGATTCAAAAAGTTGTTTCAGTTTGGTGAGATCAGCCGGAATATCCATCGGACCATCGGGATAGTAAACGCGGTAAGAAGGATCCAGTCGGGTTAACCGATAATAGTCGGAAACTTTTTTCCCGAAGCGGTCAAAATAACGTTCAAACACATCGGGCATCCAGTACCAGCTGGGGCCCATATCAAATGTAAAACCTTCGGCTTTCAAATAACGGGCACGGCCACCGGGAATGGCGTGTTTCTCCAATACAGTCACTTTCCAGCCAGCTTTGGCCATGAAAGAGGCAGCCGAAAGGCCCGCGAAACCGCTCCCGATAATGATAACGCTCCTGCTCAAGTAAGTGGTGTAAGAAGAAAATTAGTGCAATTAATTTTAATGGCGCTGAATCTGCGCTTTTAACAGCTTGCGTGCAAAGTGAATCCGGCTTTTGATGGTTCCCAAAGGCTCTCCCAGCATATCGGCGATCTCATGGTATTTAAACCCGTCGAAATACAAAAGGAAGGGATTGCGGAAAATCTCCGGCAGGTTATGAATGGCAGCCTGCACTTCTTTCAGGTTAATGCCCGCAATGGCTTCGTTGGCCACAGCTCCCTGGTTCAGATTCAACAGGTATTCGTTGGGGGTGCTGTCGAAAATAGTTGACTGCTTGGCCTTACGGCGATAATTATTGATAAAAATATTACGCATGATGGTGTACAACCATGCTTTGATATTGGTTCCTACATTGTATTTGTCCTGGTTGGCCAGGGCACGGTATAATGTCTCCTGAAACAGGTCCTTCGCCGCTTCGGTATCGTGCGTAAGTGTTACCGCAAATGGTTTTAAAAACTCTGCATTGGATAACAGCATCTTGTTAAAGTCGACAGTAGACATATAAACTGTTTAATTTTTGATACGGTAAAGTTAAACAAAATAAGCAGGCTTACAAATTTATCTTTACCTACTGGTTAACGAATTGATTATCAATGTTTTTTTTTACAAAATAGCCTCAACCGGGGTTCCGATTGCATGTAAGCGCTTATATAGAGGAGATATACTCCAGCACTTCTGTCAGCGTTTTCTTGAAACTGAAATTAGGTGGTACCCGCTTTTTATAGGTTTGGGTAAGCACCCCGGAAACAATGATTTTACGGTCGGGCATACGGTTATGTGCACCTACCAGGAATTTCTCAAAATTGAAATTGTTGGCCACCGAGGTAAGGTGTGCATACAGGAAATCGGGGTTTTTCAATGTGGCCACATACTCTACATCTTTCAGTGGCACATTGGCCCCCAGGTACAATACCTGTACCCCGCGGGTTTTCAGGAGATAATTCACAAACAATAATCCCAGCTCATGGTGTTCTCCTTCGGGCAGGAACAGTAATACTGTTTTGCCGGTTTGTAAAGTTGGCCTTATGGAGTCAATCCCAACAAGCAGCTTCTGGCGGATAATATTGGTGACCAGGTGCTCCTGGGCAGGGTTGATATGATTTGTGAGCCAAAGGATGCCGATTCTTTCCAGAAAGGGAAAGATGATCTGGGTGATGGTTTTTTCGATGCCTTTGGTCTTAATATAATTATCCAGTACCGATTCCACACCATCCATATTCACATTCACCATGTGCTGGATCAGTTCATTTACGATCCGCTCTTGCTGGGCCTGGGCCTGGGTAAGAGACAGGATCTTATCATTCATCTCGGCGAATGTCATCCGGTCAATATGAGAAATTTTATACCCGTATTTATTCAGTAACGCAATATTCAGGATCTTCTGCAACTCATCGTTGGAGTAGTAGCGGATATTGGTCTCTGTACGCTGCGGATTCAGGAAAGAATAGCGCTGTTCCCAGATACGGATCGTATGGGCTTTGATGCCAGAGAGGTTTTCCAGGTCTTTGATGGTAAAAGCGTTCATGTATAGAATAACAGGGTGAATCTTTTTTTGTTTAATCTTTTTGCACAAAAAATATACAGAACTGATTATAAACTACTTACGAGCAGTTTTTAGAGACGGATCCGGCGCAGATATTCGCCATAACCGCTTTTGGCATAGTTATCGGCCAGTTGCAACAGTTGGCTGTGGTTGATGAAGCCCATCCGGTAGGCAACTTCTTCGATGCATCCGATTTTCTGGCTCTGGCGTTTTTCGATGACCCGAACAAATTCAGAGGCATCGGCCAGTGAATCAAAGGTTCCGGTATCGAGCCAGGCGGTGCCACGGTTCATGATGCCTACCTGTAATTTTCCCTGCTGCAGGTACACGCGGTTCACATCTGTAATTTCGTATTCGCCACGGGCAGAAGGTGCAATGTTTTTGGCAATCTCTACCACCGTATTATCATAAAAATACAAACCCGGCACCGCGTAATTAGATTGGGGCTTTGCCGGTTTTTCTTCGATAGAGATAGCTTTCTGGTTGGCATCAAACGCTACCACTCCATACCGCTCGGGATCATTTACTTCATAGGCAAACACAGCAGCTCCCACTACATCATTGAATGATTGCACCAGTTTACTGAAACCTGCACCATAAAAAATATTATCCCCCAGTATCAGTGCCACTTTATCTGTACCGATAAATTTTTCGCCGATGACAAAAGCCTGTGCCAGTCCATTCGGCACTTCCTGTACGGCATATTCAAAACGACAGCCTAACTCTGCCCCATCGCCCAGCAAACGTTTGAACTGGGGCGCATCTTCGGGAGTTGTGATGATCAGGATCTCATGAATACCCGCCAGCATCAAAACCGACATCGGGTAATAGATCATGGGTTTATCGTATACCGGCATCAGTTGTTTACTGATGCCCTTGGTAATGGGGTATAATCTGGTACCTGATCCACCTGCCAGTATAATGCCTTTCATAACTTAAAATTTTAGAGCAGGAAGTATTTCCTGCAGCGTAGGTAAAACTTTATCTTTCGCTGATAACAGTAATTCGTTTACGGGTAATTGCCAATCAATACCCAGGGCCGGATCATTAAATATAATCCCTGCTTCTGTTGCCGGATTATAGTAATTATCACACTTGTAAAAAAAAGTAGCAGCTTCGCTCAATACCACAAACCCATGTGCAAAACCACGGGGAACAAACAACTGGGTATGACTATCTTCAGAAAGTTCCACGGCCACATGTTTACCAAAGGTTGGCGATTGTTGGCGCAGATCAACCGCCACGTCCAATACTTTTCCTTGTAATACCCGCACCAGTTTGGCCTGTACCGCATCGCCCTGCTGAAAATGCAATCCGCGTAAAACCCCTTTCTGTGAATGCGATTGGTTATCCTGCACAAAATTGATATCCAGTCCTGTCTGATCTAAAAAAGTTTTCCGGTTAAAGCTCTCAAAAAAATACCCGCGGTGGTCGCCATGAAAGGTATCATGCACCAGGAAACAGCCGGGTAATAAGGTTTCTTCAA